>JAAENP010000357.1 GCA_024224155.1 bacterium | reverse complement strand
TCCTCGGCCATCGGCCACGGCCGAGGAATGACACGAGTTGAAGATCTCTCCCCGAACGCGCCCACGCGCATTGGGCGCGTCCGGAGCTCTTGTCGGGCGCAGCGTTCGAGTCGGAGCCGAGGATCCACCGGGTCGAGAGAGAAGAGCCGAGGCCTCCGCGCTGGATCTCCCGCGGCGGCGCCTGTTTGAGCGAGACGTGCCCTGACGGCGAGCGAGTTCGCCGTCGCCCGAGGAATCGTACGAACGAGGCCCAGGTGGATCGACTCCGGCGCGAGCTTCCAGCCCGATGAGGGCTGCGGATCCGTCCAGTCGCGCCGGCCTTGCCAGCACCCGGCCCCGCCCTCACGCCGGCGCCGTCATTTCCAAGCCCAGTCGCTCCGTCAGATTCCGCACGATCGCCGCGGTCAGTCCCCAGACGCGATGCCTGCCGACGTGGTAGATCCGGAACATCCGGTCGTGGCCGTCCACCGTGACCACCCGGTCCTCGACCACTCGCACATCCGCGAAGGCCATCACGGGCACCTCGAAAACGTCCGCGATCTCTGCTTCGTTGATCCGGATTTCGTAGGGGTACGGGATGGCGCCGACGCATGGGCGAATCCGAAAGCCCGAAAAAGTATCCAGATCGTCCAACTCGCCCAGACGCGCAACGCCCTTCTCCTTGAGGCCGATCTCTTCCCTGGTCTCGCGCAGCGCGGCGGTCCAGGCGTCCTCCCCCAGCTCATAGCCGCCGCCCGGAAACGCGACCTGTCCACCATGTTGCGGCAGATCGTCTGAACGTTTGGTCAGAACCACCCACAGCTGACCGGCGTTGACGAACAACGGTACGAGCACCGCCGCAGGTCTCCGATCGCCCATTACCATCCGCTTGGGCGGCGGCTCGGCCAACCTCTTGCGTATCTCGATGATCCAGCTGCTGGCCGTTCCGACAGGGCGCTCACTCATGATCCGCCCCCCGCGCGGGCGCTGACCGAGAACGGCTGATCTCGCCGTCCTTCAGCGGGCATTGAAAACTCCAGCATGTGCACCCGATGCAGGCCATCCCGACCCCAGACGCGATGTCGAATGAGCGCGTCCCCGAGACTCAAACGAAAGGTAACGCCCCCCTCCGGGCGAAACAAGAGGTCTTGCACGACGCCGCCCTCCAGCTCGAGCTCGGTCCCGGCGCTGGCGCCGAACTCAAGATCGAGATACGCCAGCCGGTCAGCCGCAGCGATCATCAGCGAGCCCTTCTTGCCACCCCGAAGCACGAACTGGGTCTCGCCGGAGCCCGGCTCGATGCCGTCGTCGGTCAGACGTATCAAAAGCAGGCGACTGACCGCCTCGCCGGGGGTCGGGATGTAACGCTGGCTGCTCTCGAACGGCAATACCGAAGCCACTGGCGCCGCAACCGCGTTGGCATTGAGACTTCTCGGATGGCCGCCAAGATCGGCCCAGAGAGGAAAGACGATGGCGATCCCCAAAGCCCCGGCGAGAAAACCCGGCCAGGCCGAGAACGCGGCACGAACGGCGAAGAAGCAGAGAATCAGCACCGGCACCATGCGCCGATTGCTCAGGGCTTCCGGGCCACCGAAAAAGTTGAAGGGATCCAAAACCAGAGCCAGAAGCGCCGCGCCTCCTGCCGCTGCCCAAAGCAAACCCCGACGCCATCTGCCGGTCGCGGCGAACAGCACCAGCGGAAGAAACGCTGCCGCCATGCCGACATGGCGCCCTCCGAGAGAGTAGACAGCGTTCCAAAGCCAGAGTCGATAATCGAAGACCAATCCCGGCGCGCTCGTAGATTCGAGCCGCTCCGTCCACTTGGTTATCTCTTCGATCGAGTCACCGGCCCGCACGGCCAATCCCGTGTCGGCCTCCCACGGCGCGCCTCCCGCGAACAACGAGCTCCCGAGAAACCAGAAAGAGAGCAGAACCAGAGCAAAACCTCCGACGCTCGGCGCCCAGGCCGCGTCCGCTCGAGCTCGAACCGCGAGCACCAGAAACACCACGAAACAGGCCGCGTAGACCGGTGCCTGAATCACGGCCAAAGCGGCCAGTGCGCCCACTCCGAACCAACGGATGGTCGCCGCCACCTGGTTTCTCTTCTTCTGCGCCATTTGAGGAAGCTCTTCGGGCGGCGCTTGATCGCCGGTCAGCCAATAGGCGGCGGCCAGTAGAACCCCAACGAAGAGCTCGGGCCAGACCGCTCTGACGTAGGCGAAGACCGGCGTCCCGAACAACAGCGCAACCGCCCAGTAGGGAGCGCTCCGCGGACTGTCACGGCTCACTCGAACGCAAAGCGCCAGGGCAAGCGCGGTCAGGAACGGAAGATTGAGCAAGTAGGGGCCGCGTTCCGGGGCGAGCAGGGCGAACGGCGCCAGCGCGATCGCGTAAGGCAGGGGCTGGTAGTAGCGCAGAGCCCCTCGCTCGGACGAGATCAGGACCTTGGCCTCGCGGTGCGGCCATTCCCTTTCGGCAAACCGCGAGCGATCGCGCTCCCCATACTCGAGATCGCCGTCGCGAGCCAGGCTCTCCGCCTGCAAGCGGTAGGTTACCTCCGTCGGGCCGAGCGGGTCCGGAGAAACGGCGAACGTCGAGTACGCGGCCGCGCTCAGAGCAAGGACAAGAAGAAGCCAGCCCGGAGCCGCGTCCGAGAATCTCAGGGCACGCATGGTCTTCAGAAGCCCGGCGAGGATGCCGAGCCGGTCGCATCGCCGAGATCGCCTACCCAGGAGGGACCGCCAAAGGCGCTGAGACCGGAGAGTTTGTCGATGTGGGGCTCGATCACCAGAAACCGAGTGCCGAGAGGCCGCCGCAGCGCGAACCGAAACTCGTGCGCCTCGTCGCTATCCAGCGCGCGAGGCAGCTCGTTCTGCTGTTCCTCGAGGGCTTCGCCCCCGATCTCCGAGCGCCACTCGACGGTCAGCTGGACTCCTCCCGGAGTCTCTTTGGTGGCCAGCCATCGGGCGACGCCTCGATTGATCAAACGTACAACGAGCTCTCGACGCTCGCCTTCCGGCCACGGTCCGTCGGCGCCGGACACCTCGATGTCGCCCGGCAGATCGCGCCACAGCAGAGTCGTCGGCGGTGCGATCCGGGCAGCGTCTTCACCCGCCGGCTCGAGATCTCTAAGCTCGAGACAAGATTCGACCACCGCCGCCGCGGCTGCTTGCGGATCGTGTTTTTCCTTGACGAACGTCCGCGCGGCGAGGCCCATCTGACCTAGAACGGCGGGCTTCGCCAGAACTTCGCCGACCGATTGCGCGAGCGCATGCGCCTCGCCTTCGCCCAGGGGAACCGCGAGCGCCACCTCCTCGGGCAGCTCGCGAAACTGTGCGTAGTCCGAAACGACGGCCGGTCTGCCCACAGCCAACACCCGAAGCAACGAGGCCGACGTTTCGCCGGCGGTCGGATACCTCAGGTTGATGCACAGATCGCAGGCCGTGATGGCGGCCTCGAACTCGTCGTAGGGAAGAAAACCGGTGATATGCACCCGATCCGCGACGCCGAGCATGGCGGCCTTGTCGGCCAGCGCGAGATGGGGCGACACCTCGCCGGCGATGAGGAGGTGAGCGTCCTCCAGACCCGGCTCGGCCAATGCCTCGATCACCACCTCGGTCCGCTTGATCGGCGTCTGAAATCCGAAGGAGCCCAGCAACGGATGGTCGAGCGGCAGACCTCTCGACCTCCTGAACGCCCGCGCAACCTCCTCCTCGACCCGCCCCGGAATCGGAATACCCATGGGCACTACCCGAACGGCGAGGTCCGGATTCTCCTCGAGCAGCTGCTGCGCCGCCCACTGGCTGTGCACCAGGATCCCGCGCTGTCGGCGGACCAGCGTCCTGTGAACCGGCAGACCGAACATCGCGGCACTGGAAAGCTCCCCCCAGTAACGGGCCTTGGCCACCAGATCGCCGATCCAGCCGTGGTCTCGGGTCAATCGCTCGGCGTACCCTTCAAAGTCATCCTTCGCAAGAGTCGCCTCGATCAGCAGGTGATGCAGCACGACGTCGTGCAGCGTGATCACGCCGGGAACTTCCAGAGCCAACCGCTGGACTTCTTCGTGATACGGGTTGTTGCCCATCTGGTAGAACGGCAGCCGGTCTTCTGCACCGAGCTCGGCGGCGCTCGCCGGCTGGTGTTGGCGGCGAATCTCCTCCGAGATCTCCTGGCCGGGGACGGCGATGATCCGCAGGTCACAGAGCTCGGTCAAGGCCGGCACCAGATCGCGGCTGTAGTCCGCGATCCCCGATCGCACCGGTGGCAACGGGGAAACGTAGTCGAGGCGGAGATCGGAAGACTCGCTCATCGTCACCCGGTCGTTTCGCTCGGTGAGCCGTTGATCTGGGCCTCGAGCCAGGACTGGATGAACGGGTTGATGTCACCATCGAGGACTCGCCCCGCGTCTCCCACCTCGGTCGAAGTGCGGTGATCCTTCACCATTCGGTAGGGGTGCAACACATAGCTCCGAACCTGGCTGCCCCAGCCGATCTCCATCTTCTCTCCCTCGCGCTTGGCCTGTTCCTCACGGCGCTTCTTCATCTCGAGGTCGTAGAGCCGGGCCTTCAGGACCTTCATGGCCGTCGCGCGGTTCTTGATCTGGCTACGCTCGTTCTGGCAGGCGACCACAATGTTGGTGGGCTGGTGCGTGATTCTGACCGCCGATTCGGTCTTATTGACGTGCTGCCCGCCGGCTCCAGACGCTCGATAGGTATCAATGCGCAGGTCTTTGTCCTCGATCTCGATCTCGACCGAGTCATCCACCTCCGGGTAAACGTAGACCGACGCGAACGAGGTATGGCGACGGCTCTGAGCGTCATAGGGGCTGATGCGCACCAGGCGATGGACACCGTTTTCGCCATTGAGGTAGCCGTAGGCGTACTCGCCGCGAACGGCAAAGGTAGCGTTCTTGATGCCGGCTTCCTCGCCATCCAACCGGTCCAGCAGCGTGGCCTCAAACCCGTTCGCCTCGCTCCAGCGCAAGTACATCCGCAAGAGCATCTCCGCCCAGTCCTGGGACTCGGTACCGCCGGCCCCCGGATGAATGGCGACAATGGCGTTCTTGTCGTCGTCCGGCCCCGACAGCTTGAGTTGTAGGTCGAGCTGGTCGAGCTCCTTCTCCAGTCGATCGAGGAAGGACTCCGCCTCCGGGTCCATTCCGGCTTCGGAGAGAAGCTCCTGCCAGGTGGCAAGCTCATCGCCGTCCGAGCGCAGGCGCTCGAGTGTCGCTATCCGGCGTTCGAGGCTGCGCCGCTTGCGAAGCAGTGGCGAGCTCTGCTTCGGATCGTCCCAGAATCCGGGCGTCTCCATCTCACGGTCGATTCCCGCCATTTCGTCCTCGAGACCGGCATCTTCAAAGATACCCCCTGAGCGCCTCGAGACGCTCTGCCAGCTGATCGATCTGCTGCTGGGTTTCTATCGGAATCATCGGTTATCCACTACCTCGACGGGAGCGCGCCAACCTGTGCAATATAGCAAAGGTTCCGATACCCAAGGCCAGCAGCGGAACCGCGAACGGAGCCCTGGAATAGAGCGAGAGACTCTCTCCGCCCACGACGGAGGCCCTCAGCACGCCCTCCTGGTTCACGCCCAAGATCTGCCGCAACTCGCCACGGGAGCCGATCACCGCCGAGACGCCGGTGATCGCGGCTCGCAGCAGCGGCCGGCGATTCTCCGCGGCCCGGAATTGGGCCGCTCTCAGATGCTGCCAAGGTGCCCAGGTGTCTCCATACCAAGCGTCGTTGGTCACCGTCACCAGCAGGCTGGCGCCTCGCGCGACCTTGCCTGCGACGTCCTCCGGGAACGTCACTTCGAAACAGATCGCTGTACCCAGCGATTCACCACGCCACTTCAGGTTCCCCTTGCGTCCACCCGGCGAGAAGTCGCCCGCGGCTCTGGCAATTCGCTCGAGGAATGGCAGCCATCTGCCCAGGGGTACGTACTCTCCAAACGGTACCAGCCGCTGCTTGTCGTAGCGGCCGGTCTCTTTGGGCGATCCGCCCGCGGATTCGAGCAGCACCGCGTTGTAGTATCGCTCACCGTCCTGGAACGGAGAGTTGAATAGCAGAGAGCAACCCGCAGCGACCAACTCGGCGACGTCCCGCTCCAGGCGACTTCCCGGTTTGAACGAGTAGGGCCAGGCGGCGCTTTCGGGCCAGATCAGGAGCTCTCCAGGAGCACACGCATCCCGTGAACGCTCGAAAACGCTCCGATAGTTGCGCTCCGCGAGGCCGGCATCCCAAGAGGTCATGTTGGGTATGTTGGGCTGCACCAGCACCACCGCCCGCACCGGACCGCTGGCCACCAGGGCCTCTCCTTGCCTGCCGCTCACCGCAACCAGGGCCAGCACCGCAAGAACCGTCCAAGCAGCCGGAGTCCAGGACCGCGTCACGATCGCCCGCGCGAACGCGACATTGACGACCACGACAAGTGCCGAAACGCCGAGAGCGCCGATCCAGGCACTCGTTTCGAGTGCTCCGGGCAGCCCGGCGGCCGAATACCCGGCCAGGTTCCAGGAGAAACCCGCGGGACCGCGGCCGCGCAGGAACTCGCACACCACCCAGATCGCCGGCAGTGCGACCAGCGCAAGCGCTCCCGACCGCTTCCAGAGCGCGGCGGAGAGCCGGGCGAAGAGCGCATGGAAGAGCCCGAGGTAGGCCGCAACGAGAAGCAGCGCCACCATCGCGAGCCAAGCCGGTAACGAGCCGAAAGTGTGCAGGGTGGCCGGGATCCAGGAGATCCCGACGATCCAGAAACCCAAGCCATGAAACCAACCGATCAGCCCCGGGCGAGGCCCGGCGAGCAACAAGAGCAGCGGCACCAGGGCCAGCCAAGGCGCGATGAGCAGAGGCTCCCGGCCGAAGCAGAACGCCCACAAGGCCCCCGCCGCAAAGGCAAGCAACGCGCGCGGAGCCCAGGGCGGCGGCGTCACGGTGAAACGCCGTCGATCAGTGTGTGATCCAGGTGTCGAGCTTGAACGCCCGGCGAACGCTTTCGGCCACGACCTGCGCCTCGTCGGGATCCGTGTACGGCCCGATCCGGACCCGGTGCAGGGTCCTGCCGGCAACTTCGACGGGCGACAGCACGGCCGGATAGCCGCTCTTGCGTAGCTGATCGACAACCCGCCGCGCCTGTGCCTCCTCGTTCGAGGAGAAGACCTGGATCACAACCGAATCCGGAACTGACGCCGCGGCCTCGGACCCGCGCGAGGCGCTCTCGGGGCTCGCGGCCGCGGGCTCAGCCGGCGCCTGCGCTCGATCCGGCTGCTTCTCGATCCGCCGTTCCACCGCACTGACTTCGTCGCCCGATCCGGCGGGAGACTCGGTGCCGGCGGCGCCTTCCTCCGCCGCTATCGCGGGCGGTGATGGACCCTCGGACACCCCGGCCGCGTCATCGCGCCGGGTGAAGAAATCCAGCTCCTCAAACGGAGCCTCGCCGGATTCGGTCGCGAGGATCGACTCGGTTGAAGCCATCTCGACCGCGGCATCGGCATCTCGACCCAGCCAGACTCCCCCCAGGAACGCCGCCAGGATACAAATCAGCAGCACCACGAAAATCGACATCACCTGTCGATTCGTCAAGGCGATCTCGTAGTAGCTCTGGTCGGATGAGGCGCTCAAGGTTGGACTCGCGAAGCCGGGAGTCTATTTCTTTTCGCCAAACGCGCCCAGCAAATCGATCGGAATCGGAAAGAGAATCGTCGAGTTCTTTTCGGCGGCGACCTCCGTCAGAGTCTGCAAATACCGCAGCTGAAGCGCGGTCGTATTCGAGCTGATGATCTCGGCCGCCTCGGTCAGCTTCGCCGAGGCCTCGAGCTCACCGCTAGCGTGGATGATCTTGGCGCGCTTCTCACGCTCGGCCTCCGCTTGACGAGCCATTGCGCGCTGCATCTCCTGCGGCAGGTCGACGTGCTTGACTTCGACCGCCGAGACTTTGATGCCCCAAGGATCCGTCTGGGAGTCGATGATCGCCTGGAGCTTGTCGTTGAGCTTCTCGCGCTGCGAAAGCAGCTCGTCGAGATCGGCCTGTCCCAACACCGAGCGCAACGTCGTTTGCGCGATCTGGCTGGTGGCGAACAGGTAATTCTCTACTTCCACGACCGCCTTGGCCGGCTCCAGTACTCGGAAATATACGACCGCGTTGACCTTCACCGAAACGTTGTCCTTGGTGATGACGTCCTGCGACGGCACGTCGTGGACGATAGTACGAAGCGAGATTTTCACCATGCGCTCGAACGGCCAGAAGATGAAGACCAGCCCCGGCCCCTTGGGAGCGGGCGACAGGCGGCCGAGCCAGAATGTCACCGCTCGCTCGTATTCGTTGAGGATGTTGATCCACCGCGAAAGCGCGAAGATCGCGAGGAACACCAAAAGAACCAGACCGTAGGTCATAGCAACTCCTCTTGTTTCGGCGGATTGGCGACCGCGCCGTTCGGGCGCACCCGCAGGTTCAGGCCGTCGACTCCGACCACCACCACATCGGTGCCGACATCGATCGGCACTTCGCTCACGGCGTTCCATATTTCACCGTGCACAAAGACTCTGCCCTTGGGGTCCAGGACGGAGCGCGCCTGTCCGCGCTCGTTCACCAAGCCCTCGGCTCCGGTCTTGACCTGACTGCGATGCGCCCGAATCGCCATGGCGGTCATGAAGCCGACCACCAGAGTGGAAAACAATACCGCCGCGCCGATCACATCCAGGCCGACCCGAATCGCCGGATCCGGGGACTTGAACAGCATGAGCGAGCCCAGCACCAGCGAGATCAAGCCGCCGACCGTCAGCAAGCCATAGCTCACCACCTTGACCTCCGCGATGAAAAAGATCATCGCCAGCAATATCAGCGCGATTCCCGCATAGTTGACCGGCAGAACCGACAAAGCGAAGAAGGCCAGAATCAGGCAGATGGCGCCCACCACGCCGGGTAGGACGGCGCCGGGGTTGGACAGCTCGAAGTAGAGCCCGAGACCGCCGAGGGTCATCAGAATGTAGGCGATGTTCGGATGGGCCAGCGCGGACAGCAGGCGCTGAAAGGCCGACATTTCGCGGCGCTCGATCAGAGCTCCCGCGGTTTTGATCGTGACGACCTTCTCGCCTCGTTGAATCTCGCGCCCGTCGATCTCGGCCAGCAGTGCTTGCAGATCCTCGGCGATCAAGTCGATCAAGCCGTTCTCGAGGGCTTCCTCTGCGGTAAACGACTTGCTCTCCAAGACCGCGCTTTCCGCCAGCTCGAGGTTTCTCTTGTTGCGATCCGCCAGCGAGCGAATCGTGGCCGCCGAATCTTCCTCGACCTTCTCGGCCATGACCCCTTCGATGTCCTCGCCCTGACCTCCGACGGGATGAGCCGCCCCGGTGTTGGTGCCTGGCGCCATCGCCGCGACGTCCGCGGCCATCAGGATGAAGAAGCCGGCGGAGGCCGCCTGCGAACCGCTTGGAGACACGTAGACGACGACCGGGACGTCGGAGCTCAGCATGGCCGTGAAGATCTCGCGCGTGGAGGTGAGCAAACCACCCGGTGTCGCGAGCTCGATCACGAAAGCCTGGGCGTCCAGGTCCTCGGCCTCGGCCAGGGAGTCCGTGACGAACTGCGCCGCCGGTGGGTGAATGATGGAGTCGATCTTGATCGCCACCACGGGACCGCGGCGGTTCGCAGTGGTCTCGACCACCTGAGCCGCGGCAAAGGCGGCCAGACCGACGATCAAAGCCGTCGCGCCCAACCCCATCCGCCATCGCTTCATCGAGGCACCCATAACATTGAAAGTATAGCTCCGCTAGTTATCGGCCGCTCCGTTCTCGATCCATTCGATGACTCCCGCCAGCTCGGCGTCGGTTAGAAACGGCCCTCCGAGCGGCATCCGGCCACCGATCGGCGCCGAACCTCTCAGCTTCTTGACCAGATAGCTCCGTCCCGGGTCTCCCGGTCTGACCCTTCGGTCCGGCGGGAACTGGACCGCGCTGACGTTGACCAGGCGGCCGAAGCTCTCGCCAGGTTCCAGAATCAGTCCCTGCTCCGCGGTCGCGCTGTCGTGACAGCCGCTGACCGCGCAGCGCCCCGAGAACACGCTCACTTGAATTCCGGACAGCGTGGTGGCCGCGTTGCCGGCGGCACAGCTTGGGAAATTCTCGAGCTCGTTTCTCTTCCTCACGGCATCGAGGCAGAGGCTCAGGCTCGTCCCCTTTGGCAGATCGGAGCCGACGGGCTCCATCGTCACCGTCACCAGGCTGTTCGCAGCGACCGTCTTGGAAAATTTCTTGGACTTCCGAAACCCGTTTTCGGCCGAGCGGTCAACGATCAGACGAAACGTCTTGAGCGACGCCCCGGTTTCCAGATTCACAATCGTGGTTCTCACGATCACTTCGGCCGGTAACCTGGCTCCGTCAGGAGCTTCGATCCTGCCCGAAACCTGGAGCAGCCGGTTCTTGAGCTTGATCTTCGCGGGAACGGCCCAGCTTGCCACCGGATGCCGCTCGCCCTCGTTGATTTGCCGCTCCAGCCGGAAGCTCAGCTCCAGAATGCGCGGCTCTTCCGCCGAGGTCAGAAGGTTGCAGCCGCCGAGCGCTACCCCCAGCAGCACGCAACAGGCAGCAACAGCGTCCTTCACGACCGCTCCCGCCCTATAACTCCAGAACCTGTTGGACGGGCGCGAGGCACCGCTGGTCGTCGCAAGCCTGGAAAACGACTCGGATCCATCCGCCCGATTGGGACCGAGTCCGCGCGCTCCCCGAGATCTTGACTTCCCCCTCGTAGATGCGCACCCGGTCTTTGCCGGGCATCGGAGGCTGCGGCGGCAACTCCTTCGCCTCGGGAAAATCAAGCTCGCCGATGTCGACGTCCTCGCCAAGAACCTCGAGGGGCCGGACCCAATCCGGCGCATCGCCGCCCCCGGGGTAGGGCGCGTAGATGTGCCAGCCGGGCTCGATCGTCAAGGTCAGAGTGAACTCACGGACCGCCTCTTCCCCGCCGCCGGCAGTCTCCAGGCTCAGGGCGACTCGCTCGCGAGCCTCCGCGTCGAGCGGGGAGAGGCTCGGGGTGCTGGCTCCAGCCCGACTCCGTTGCGGTTCCCCGGCAGTCGCACCGAATCCTCGGCGCGCCGCGATCGTCATCATGCGGGCCGGCTCGGCCATCCGCTCCAGCAGCGGCGCAAAACTCCGCAGGGCCCGCTCGGCTTCGCGGCGCCACCGCGAATCGCCCGTTGCCCGAGCTAGTTCGAGGAGGTTGAGTATTGCGACCGCGTTCGCCGAGGGCGTGGCGCCATCGAACAGGTCTTTCGAACGCACCAGGACATCCGAGGCCTCCGCGGCGGCGAAAAAGCCGCCGGCCGGATCTCCCAGCCGGTCGATCTGCTCTTCGGTGAGTCGGACGGCCGCCTCGAGCCACCGACCACCACTCTCCCGACCGGCGGCCTTCTCGAGAGCCAGCAGCCCCCGTACGAAGTAGGCATAGTCGGCCAAGAAGGCAGGGATCTCGCCGGCGCCGTCACGCCAGGCGTGAAGAAGTTGTCCCGACGGCGTCTTCATCGTCTCCAGCACGAAGTCCGCGGCGCCGGTGGCCTGGGCGACCAGGCTCCTCTCTCCGAGGAGCCGTCCCGAAGTGGCGAGCCCTGAGATCGCCGCGCCGTTCCAATCGCTGAGGATCTTGTCGTCGACCAGAAGCGGCTTGCGCTGTGAACGCGCTTCCAAAAGCTTGGCTTCGAGCGGTGCCATTTGGTCGAGCAGATCGTCGAGCTGCAGCCGGCGGCGGCGGGCCTGATTCGTGAGCGAATCCGGATGGTGCAGGACATAGTGACTGCCCTCGAAGAACGGCGATCGGTCAAAGCCGTAGAGCGGCGCCAGAAAACCGAAGTCCTCCTCTCCGACGACGTCGAGCAGTTCCTCGCGCGTCCAGACGTAGAACGCGCCTTCGTGGCCATCGGTTTCTGCATCGAGCGCGCTCCAAAGAGCGCCCTCGGGCGAGGTCAGCTCACGTTCCAGAAAGCCGGCGGTCTTCCGAATGACGCGCGCGGCCTGCGGGTCGCCACTGCGAGCGAACTCGCGGCCGTAGGCCTCGAGTAGCCAGCCGTTGTCGTAGAGCATCTTCTCGAAATGCGGGATGTTCCATTCGCGGTCGGTGGCGTACCGGTGAAAGCCACCGCCGAGATGATCGTAGATACCGCCGCGCGCCATGTGATCCAGGGTGGTTGTGAGCATCTCGGCGGCACGCGGTCGCTCGTCCGCGAACTCGAGCAGCAGGAGCAGATTCGACGGGGTCGGAAACTTGGGCGCCGATCCGAAACCGCCCCACTGCGGATCGAACGACCGCTCCAGGGCCGTCAACGATCGTAGCGCGGCCGAGCCGTCGGGCAGCTCAGCGCCCGGCTCGGGCCTGTCCTCCAGGCTGTGGCGTATGGCCTGAAAGACGCTCGCCGCCTGCTGCTCGACGTCGTTCCGCCGGTTTGCCCAGGCGTCGGCCATGGAACGAAGAACGGTGCGAAAGCCGGGCAGGCCCGGCCGATCGATCGGCGGGAAGTACGTGCCGGCGAAGAACGGCTCCAGATCGGTGGTCAGGAACACCGAGTTGGGCCAGCCGCCATGCTGGGTGAGGATCTGGGTCGCGGACATGTAGATCTCGTCGAGATCGGGACGCTCTTCCCGATCGAGCTTGATGTTGACGAAGTGCCGATTCATCAGGGCCGCAGTGTCTTCGTCGGTAAACGACTCGCGCTCCATGACGTGACACCAGTAGCAGGTGGAATAGCCCACCGACAGAAAAATCGGCTTGTCTTCCTTCGGGGCCCGGTCGAGGGCCTCCGCGCCCCACGGATACCAATCGACGGGATTGTCTTTGTGCAGCAGAAGGTATGGGCTGCTCGACTCGGCGAGGCGGTTCATGGCGGTGAGTATAGGGTGGGCGGCCTTCCCGGCGGGATCTCCAAGAATGTAGCGGTCGCCCACCACCGTGTCGAGCGTCTTTCTTTTCCGCTTCGCGTCGACGGCGGCTCGGCAGGCGATTCACCAGGGGCCGGCTCGAGCTAGAAAGCCTGCATGGTTCGGGCTCTCGCCTGACCAGCGCAGGCAGAGACGCCCGAGGCGGCCCCTGGCCGGCTGCCCTGGCGAGTCGGCACCTCAGCGTCGCCTACCGGAGCAACCGCACCGCCACGAAGGCCTCGGCGGCCTTGACGCCGACCTGGGACCCTCTCCAGACCGCCAGCGCCCGCAACGCCTCCAGCGATCGGGCATCCGGCTCGGGGCGGATCTGGCTCTGGTAACAGGCGGCGGCCTCGAGCTTGGTCTCGAGCGTTTCGCTGATGTCGACCCAGCAAGTGGGGAGGAAGCCGGCCTCGACGTAAGGGATGCTCCAGTGGGTCTCGGACTGCGTCTCGTAGCAGTAGACCTCACGGATGCCACGGCCGGTCTCCGAAGACGGCCGCCAGGCGACCGAAAGTGAATGAAAGATCTCCCGGTGGTCCTTGTGCAGATCGAAGGGAAACGGAACATACAGAGCGTCCGGTTGAACGCGCGAGACCAGCGCATCCGTGATTCGGTTGAGCTTCCAAACCGGCTCCTCCGCCACCAGAGCCGCCGGTACTTCCTCGAAGAGAGGCTCCTTGACTCCCAGAACCGACATCGCCTGGCGGGCCTCAGCGCGTACCGTCTCCCAGACCGACTGCGGCCAGAGCGGATGATCGGCCTCGCCGTGTCCCGTGATCACCGCGACCGTGACCTCATGCCCTTCCTTGGCAAAGCGGGCCAGAGTTCCACCCATGGCCAGGGTCTCGTCGTCGGCGTGCGGCGCGATAACCAAGATCTTCACGGGAACTCCCGACTGCTAGCTTCGATCATCCTCGAGCGGCTCGGCCGCCGGATCCTCGGGCTTTTCGATCAAACACGAACCGATCGCCAAGGCGTCGAGGCCCGTGCTCCAGAACGTTCTCAAGGCGTCGCGCGGCGTGCACACGATCGCCTCGCCCTTGATGTTGAAGGAGGTGTTGAGCACGATCGGTACTCCGGTGCGCGCGGCGAAGCGTTCGAGGAGACGATGGTAGCGAGGGTTCGAATCGCGATCGACCGTCTGCGGTCGAACCGTGCCGTCCACGTGAACTATGGCGGGCGCCTTTTCGCGCGCCCGCTCGGTCGCCTCGAACGCGACAATCATGTAGGGCGCGCGCCGGCCCTCCGACAGATACTCGGCGGCGCTGTCCTCGCTCAGACTCGGGCAGAACGGGCGCCAGTATTCGCGAAACTTGATCGCGGAATTCACCCGATCCCGACTAGTCACGTCTCGAGGATCGGCGAGAATCGACCTTCCTCCCAGGGCTCTCGGCCCGGCCTCCATGGCTCCCTGGAACCAGCCCACGATCTTGCCGGCCGCCAGAAGCTCGGCGGTGGCGTCGGCAATGTCGTCGCACCGCCGGTAGCTCAGACCACAGGAGCGGACCTGCGTCTCTACCTCCTCATCGCTGAACGAAGGTCCCCAATAGAGCCCACCGAGTGGCTCGGGCCTGCAGCCGGCCTCACGAACGTGGAGCGCGACTCCAGCGCCGATACCGAGTCCCGAGTCGCCCGGAATCGGAAATGGAAAGACCGACGCGAAGTGCCCGGAGCGCTGAAGTCGGCTGTTGAGCTTGACGTTGAGGCCGACTCCTCCACCGATGCACAGATTCTCGAGACCCGTTGCCCGCTGAAAGTGCGCAACCAGACGCAGCGTGTGCTCCTCGAGCGCGCGCTGAGCCTCGAAGGCCAAATCCTCGTGGATCCTCTTCAGAGGTGCGCTCCAGAGCCGCGGCTCCACGCGGAGCAACTCGACCAGATGATCGGTGAAGCGCGTCGAGTGAGAATGTGGGCCGTGGTGAATGTAGCGAGGCTCGACAACGTAGTCGAAGCCCCTCGGCCCCTCGTGCACGACCCTTGCGAGCCGATCACGCAGATCCCGGTTCTCGCGCCCATAGGCGGCTAGGCCCATGACCTTGTACTCACCGTCGTAGGCCTTGAAGCCCAGGAACTCGGTGACTGCGGCGTAGAACCAGCCGAGCGAGTGGGGGATCTGGATCTTGGCCAGGGGCTCGAGCTCGGTGCCCCGCCCGTGCCAGACGGTCGTGCAATCGCTGTCCCCCGAGCCGTCGAGGGTCAGCACCAGGGCCTCGTCGAACGGCGACAAGAAGAAAGCAGCCGAGGCGTGGGTTTCGTGATGCGGAAAGAAGAGCAGCTCCGGCAAGGCCTTTCGCGGCACTCCGAACTGGCGCACCAGCTCGCTCTCCAGCCGCGCCTTGAGGGCGTCGCTGTTGAACCAGGAAAGCGTGCCACGTTGCCAGGCGCGGGTGGCCTCGTCGGGCGAGTACTGGTCGTTGACCTGAGCATAGAACTCGGCCATCTCTCCGTTCGAGTAGCGGGGGGAGTCCCAGCCATACACGAACGCGTCGATCTCGGTCAGATCGAGCCCCGACCGCTCCAGGCAGAATTGGATCGAGCGAATCGGGAACATCGAGGGCGCGTGCTTGAACCGAACCACGCGTTCCTCCTCGACGAAGGCTTCCACCTTACCGTCGCGGACCAGACACGCGGCCGGATCGATGCCATGGAAATAGCCGATGACGTTCACGAATTGGCAAGATATCAGAGCGGCCGGGTGCCGCCGGCTTCGGCCTCGGCGTTCGCCATGTCGTCTAGAATCGTCTGCGGGTCTCCGGTGATGATCGATAGGGCATGCGGGATGGACGGCTTCCACGGAGCCGGTCGTTGAGCGGGCGCCGGCGCGGCCTCAGTCTCCATCGACGCGCGCTTCGGCGTCTCTTGACGCCCGTGAGTCGCCGACTCGCTCTGTCCGACGGCGGCCGCCCCTTCTCCCGTCTCGGCGCCGTTCGGTCGGAAGATTCGCTGCCTTGTGCCTTCATGATCGCGGTCCCGGGCTCGGAGGACATGGTGTTGAAGAACTCCGCGTCCCTGTCCGGGCACTGCCGGCTGTGCCTGGTCATGAACGGCTACTCCGGATCCAGGGCCCGGCGCCTAGCGGCAGAGGCGAACGTCGACACCTCGATCCGGCTACGCACCGTGCCCGGCTTTCCCGTGAGACACGGCACCGCCGTGACGGTGCTGCTCGACCATGCCGAGGAAGATTTCGTTCTCCTCGACGCCGACTGCTTCGTCCGCGACCCCAAGGTACTCGAGCTTCCGGGATTCGAGCCCGACGAGTACCTCGCGGCGCCCGACCATGATCATTTCTTCAACGTCAACCGGGTCACCGGTGAGCGTTTCCCGCGCACTCACTTCTTGGTGTTCAACGTCAAGTTGGTGCGCGAGGTAATGGCGCGACACCGAATCAACGCCGAGAAGTACGCTCGAGCTCCGAGGCGCCTTGTCCGAGCGCTGGCGAGCATGGGCTACGGCAACCACAACTTCCCCCGAAGCCATCTCAGGCATTTCGACACTCTCCTTCTGTTGATGGCGATGGCCCGGTACGATGGCCTGCGCCCGCGCTGGATTGCCGCCGGGGCCTCCCAGATCGTGCACTGGAAGCACCATGCAACGGCGCTCGCGAGCCTCGGCGGCCGCGCTTCGCTCGGATCCGATGAACCCGAGCTCGACTAGCGCACGGTCTCGACCAGATCCTCTTCGTCGTCCGGTGTGCCGGTGCGGGCAGCGATGGCCAGGATCACGAGATTCCAGACGTTCCACCAGCCGACGGTGTACCAGTTCGGCCAGGCCACCAGGGCGAAGTAGTTGAGGAGACCGACTCCGAACGCGGCGCCCAACCAGCCCCTGGACTGGACTTCAGGCAGATGCCACCGAGACAGCATCAGCAGCGCCAAGATCAGGACTACGGTTGCGGCAGCCGGTACCGGGACCTGATCACGCATCAGCACGAGAGCCATCATGTAGCCCGCGGCGATCGGCGTCGGCACACCGGTTGTCCGGCTCGCCTTCTGATGCTCGTCCGAGATCAGGTTGAAACGAGCCAGGCGATACACGCCCGCGAGCACGAAGCTCACCGCCACGAAGACTCCCAGGCCTTCGAGCGGCCGAAGGACCGCCTGATGGACCAGAAACGCCGGGGCCGCGCAGAAGCTCAAGCTGTCGGAGAGTGAGTCCATCTCCTGGCCGAACTTGCTCGTGGCGTGGAGCATGCGGGCCACGCGGCCGTCAGCCAGATCAAGGAGGATCGCAACCATCAGCAGAATGACCGCAAGCCGGAACTTGCCGTCGGCAGCGGCGATCATCGCGATGAAACCCACCACGATATTCGCGGCGGTCACGGAGTTCGGTACGAACAGAAACCTGCGATTCGCGTCCATCACCCGGCATTCTAGCGCAACTTCGTTAACGCACACTTTTCGGCAGCCAGTCCTCTCCGCCAGGCCGGTTCATTTGCCAGTACGGGATCCGCTCGCACCTGGCCATCCGGTAGGTCGTGCCCCGCTGTCTTCGTAGTGAATCAGCGCGTGAGGCGCTTCGGCGGCGAACGAGTAGCGCATCCATCCCGACGAGCCTGAGAGCTCGATCTCGAGGGTCAGCTTGATCACCTCGAAGCCGGCGGGCCGAGGCGAGTCCGCCTTGACCTCGAGGTCCGGCGCCCAGGGCTCCTTGACGGCGATCAATAGCGCACGCCCCGGATTGGCGCGGCCATAGCGATGCCAGTCGACCTCGTAGGCACAAAACTCCGCTTGGCCGTCATCCCAGATTCGGTCGTGCCGCCAGGCACCCGAACCCAGGTCATCGGCCGCGCTGACGCCATCCGGCCCGCATGCGCCGAAGGCCAACGCGCACAAAACGAGCAAACGGCCAAGACGGACCATGCCGGCGTTTCGACCCCTATTTCGCACGCTGAAACCTCCTTCAAACCCTCTGGCACTATGCTACATTCCCGATCGCCTGAACCACGGGGCTCCCGTCCAGAGCCTTCACTCTCAGCTTCAAGAGCGGCAGTTGCATGGAGATATACGGAAATATTCTCGAGACGTTGGGGGACACACCTCTTGTCAAGCTGGGTCGCTTCTTCGGCGGACCGGCGACCCTCGCGGCAAAGATCGAGTCGTTCAATCCTGGCTCGAGCGTCAAAGATCGAATCGGAATCGCAATGATCGAAGCGGCGGAAAAAGCGGGCGAGCTCAAACCCGGCCAACCCATCGTCGAGCCCACCTCCGGTAATACAGGACTCGGCCTGGCCCTGGCCGCCATCCTGCGGGGCCACAAGATGCTCTGCACCTGCGCCGACAAGATCCCGCCGGAAAAGATCGCTCTGCTCGAAGCCTATGGAGTCGAGGTGATCACCTGTCCAACCAACGTGGCCGCCGACGACCCGCGCTCCTACTACAAGACCGCTGAGCGGATTCGCGATGAGCGCGGCGCATTCCTGCCCTACCAGTACTACAACCAGGCCAACCCGCAGGCTCACTATGACTCGACGGGACCCGAGATCTGGCGCCAGACCGACGGCCGGATCACGCACTGGGTCGCCGGTATCGGCACCGGGGGCACCATCAGCGGGGTCGCGAGGTTCCTCAAAGAGCAGAACCCCGAGATCAAGGTGATCGGCGTGGATCCGATCGGCTCTGTCTACAAGTTCTACAAGGAGCACGGTGAGCTCCCCCACGAAGACGAGATCCATCAGTATCTGATCGACGGCATCGGTGAGGATCTACTGCCCGAGAGCGTCTGGATGGACACCATCGACGAGGTCGTCAAGGTGGACGACCAATCCGCCTATGATGCGGTCTTCGAGCTCGCCCGCAACGAGGCCATCTTCACCGGCTCTTCCGGCGCCGCCGCGGCCGTCGGCGCGCGTCGGATCGCCGAGGATCTGGCCTCGGACGCTCTGGTCGTCACGCTCTTTCCCGACTCCGGCGAACGCTACCTCTCGAAACTGAATCACGAGTGGATGCGCGACCACGGGCTTCTGGACACGGAATAAACCGCCGTCGGCATCGTGGCCGGACGCGCTATTGGTAGGTTTCGCCGCGGTGCTTGATCCAGCCGCCCTCGCGCCGCCGCTGGGGGTCACGGTGCGTCCAGTGCAGCACGCCCCCGCGTTGGTTCCACTCGTATTCGCCCTTGACCTCGACCCGGTCGCCTCGTGCCACCGGCACCCGGGAAGCGAGGTCTATGTTGTGGGCCACCAGCACGGTGTGGCCGGACGGCAGCTCGAGGATGAAGCGCTGATGGCGCGACCCTTGGTTGTCGTCCATTAGCAGGCGGGCCGCCTCGCCGCTGACCTGGACCATGACATCCGAGCGGCCCTCCGCGAATAGCCGCTCGATTTTGCCCAATCGGGCCTCGGACCCCAGGACTGAGCCGGCCTCGGATGACACCGGAGCTTGCGGCCAGAGCACGAAATCGCCAATGCGAACTCGGCCCTCTCTCGCCCACTGCCAACCGAGATAGACCAACCCGACAAACAGAAAGACGAGCGCCCGTCGCGGACCTCTGCTGCCACGCGATGCCATCCCGCGGAGTCTACCGGCTGGACCTGCAAGCCGGACGGCTCTCGTGTGACGATTTGAGTTACAATGCCCGCGGTTCCAGCCGTAGAAAGATTATCGATCCCCAAGGGAGGGGGAAAGGAGAAGTCATGAATTGGACCAAGGCTCTATTGGCAGGCCTCGTTGGGGGCGTGCTCGCGACCCTGGCCGACTACGTCACGCACGGCATGATTCTGCGCAATACCTA
>JAAENP010000356.1 GCA_024224155.1 bacterium | reverse complement strand
TTTCTGCTGGACCCGTTGTCGTCGGTGATGATGTTCGTGGTGACGTTCGTGGGTTTTTGGATCCACGTGTACTCGGTGGGCTACATGGGTCACGAGTCGGGCTACCAGCGTTACTTCGTGTACATGAATCTGTTCATGGGTGCGATGCTGCTGTTGGTGTTGGGCAACAACTACCTGGTGACCTTCGTGGGTTGGGAGGGTGTGGGTCTGTGCTCGTACTTGCTGATCGGGTTCTACTACGAGGAGGAGTTTCCGCCGTACGCGGGGCGCAAGGCGTTCATCGTCAACCGGATCGGGGACTTTGCGTTCCTGTTGGGTCTGTTCGCGCTGGTGTCTCGGTTCGGGACGCTGGATTACCTGTCGATTTTCTCGGCGGTCGAGGCGGATGCGCACGGTCTGTCTCTGACCGGCGAGCCGTATGTCTTGGGGATGTCGTTCGCGTCGTTCGTGGCGCTGTGCCTGTTCATCGGGGCGGTGGGCAAGAGCGCGCAGATACCGTTGTACGTGTGGTTGCCGGACGCGATGGCGGGTCCGACGCCGGTCTCGGCGCTGATCCACGCGGCGACGATGGTGACGGCGGGCGTGTTCATGGTGGTGCGTTCGAACGCGTTCTATCAGCTGGCGCCGGGGGTGGGGATGTTGGTGGCGGTGATCGGGGCGGTGACGGCTCTGTTTGCGGCGACGATCGGTTTGGCGCAAACGGACATCAAGAAGGTGCTGGCGTACTCGACGGTGTCGCAGCTGGGCTACATGTTTCTGGCGGCGGGGGTGGGGGCGTACTCGGTGGCGATCTTTCATTTGGGGACGCACGCGTTCTTCAAGGGTCTTTTATTCCTGGCCTCGGGCTCGGTGATCCACGCGATGAGCGGCGAGCAGGACATGACCAAAATGGGGGGTTTGAAGAAGGCGCTGCCGGTGACCTACGTGACGATGCTCGTCGGGACGCTGGCGATCGCCGGGGTCCCGGGTCTGGCCGGGTTTTTCTCGAAGGACCAGATCCTGGCGGCGGCCTGGGGCTCGTCGAAGGTGCTGTGGGCCGTGGGTTGGGTGACCGCGGGGTTGACGGCGTTCTACATGTTCCGCCTGATGTTCATGACGTTTACGGGCGAGTTTCGGGGGACGCGGGAGCAAGGAGCTCACCTGCACGAATCGCCCAAGGTGATGACGGTGCCGCTCGGGGTGTTGGCGGTGGGCTCGGTGCTGGCGGGCTACCTCGGGTTGCCGAAGCTGGGCGAGTTCGACTGGAACCTGTTCGGGCACTATCTGGAGCCGGTGGTGGCCGAGGTGCATCTGGCCGGGCTCTCGGAGCATGGCGGCCACCATGCCTCGGTGCTGGTCGAGCTGGTGCTGATGGCGCTGTCGGTGGCGGTGGCGGGCCTGGGGATCTACCTGGCCTGGACGCTCTATGGCGCCCCCGGAGGCAAGCCCCGGGCTCTGGCCGGGGGCGAACGCTGGGCCCTACGCTTCCCCATCACCCACAAGCTGCTCTTCAACAAGTACTACGTCGATGAAATCTACGACGCCTCCGTGGTCCGGCCGCTGTCGGGCCTGGCACGATTCTGTTGGAAGGTCGTCGACGGCGTGTTCGTCGAGGGTGCGGTGCACGCGCCGGCCTTCGTCTCCCGAGTCACCGGCGAGCTGGGCCGGCTCACGACGACCGGCAACGTTCGCAGCTACCTCTTCTATGCGGTCTTCGGCATGCTGGCGCTGGCCTGGTGGGTGTTGGCATCATGAGCGGAAGCTTCATAAGGCTTCTCACCGAGCCTTCTCTGACTCAGGTGGTTTTCTTCCCGGCTCTGGCGGCTCTGGTGCTCGCTCTCCTGCCGAGCGCCAACCGGCGGCTGATCCGTCGCGTCGCGCTCGCCGCGGGTCTGATCGAGCTCGGCCTCTCGATTCAAATCGTCGCCGCGGGAATGAAGGATGGCGTTTTTCTTAGCCTCTCCGACGAGGTTCTGACTTGGATTCCGCGCTTCGGGATCTCCTATGACCTACGCATGGATGGCATCTCGATGCCACTGGTCGTGCTCACCGGGTTCCTGCTACCGATCGTGATCCTCGCCTCCTGGCGAGGCATCGACAGGCACTGGAAGGGATACGCCGCCTCTCTCATGCTCCTGACTACCGGCATCCAGGGAGCCCTCTTGGCCCATGATCTGTTTCTCTTCTACGTCTTCTGGGAGATCATGCTGGTACCGATGTATTTGATCATCGGTGTCTGGGGGAGCGAGAAGCGGATCTACGCGGCGGTCAAGTTCTTCCTCTTCACGATGTCCGGTAGCCTGCTCATGCTGCTCGGCATCGTGTGGCTGGCCGCCAAGTACGCCGAGCTCTTCGGCAGCTGGTCGTTCGCCTACGACGACCTGCTCCGGCTCGAGCTTCCGCTCGAGCCACAACTGTGGCTCTTCGCGGCCTTCGCTCTGGCGTTCGCCATCAAGGTGCCTTTGTTTCCTTTCCACACCTGGCTTCCCGACGCCCACGTCCAGGCCCCGACGGGCGGTTCGGTCATCCTGGCCGGCGTGCTTCTCAAGCTCGGAACCTACGGTTTGCTGCGCTTTGCCCTGCCCTTGTTCCCCCATGCTGCGGTCGAGTCCCGCTCGATCCTGATCACACTCGCGGTCATCGGGATTCTCTATGGAGCGCTGGTCGCCTGGCGGCAAGTCGACATGAAGAGCCTGGTGGCCTATTCGTCGGTGGCGCATCTCGGCTTCGTCGTGCTCGGCTTGGCGGCATTCGATCTCATCGCCTGGCAGGGAGCCTTGATGCAGATGGTCAACCACGGCTTGGCAACCGGGGCTCTCTTCCTGCTCGTCGGCATGCTCTACGAGCGCCGCCACACCAAGCTCTTCGAGGAGTTCGGCGGTCTGGCCAAGGTGATGCCGTGGTTCGCGTTCTTCCTGGTTTTCAGCTCCCTGGCTTCGGTCGGCTTGCCGGGCCTGAACGGTTTTGTCGGAGAGTTCCTGATTCTTACGGGCAGTTACCGGGCAGGCCTCATCCCGGCGACCGCGCTCGCGGCCTTCGGCGTCGTTCTGGCGGCCGTCTACTTGTTCAAGCTGCTTCACGAAACCCTATGGGGACCGATTACGAAGGCCGAGAACCGGGCGCTCGACGATCTCTCGATTCGCGAGATCCTCACGCTCGCGCCGATCGCCGTCCTCATGCTGGCTCTGGGCTTGGCTCCGCAGCTCTTCCTGAAGCCCGTCGAACCGGCGCTCGAGGCCGCGCACCGCTCCTTCACGGCTCGAATCGAGCGAGACGCTCCCGCGAGCGCGCGCCTGCGCCTCGCGCCACCGCAGGTGCGGTCGCAGCCTGTGCTGGCTCGACTGGCTGCAGACGCTGAGCCAGCCGAGGACGCCAAGTAACCATGTCCGCTAACGCCTACTCGATTCCCGCCGCCGACCTGATGGGCATCTATCCCGAGTTGATTCTCTCGGGGGTCGGGGTGCTGGTGCTGCTGCTCGATGCCTTCCTCGGAGACCGGCGACTTCTGACGACACTGCTCGGCCTTGCCGCCGTTGTCGCCGCGGCCTGGCAGAGCCTCGGTGCCACCTATGGGGCGAGCTTCGGGGGGCTGCTCGAGACGACGCCGCTCTCGATCGGCATTCGCTGGGTCGTTCTGCTGTGCCTTGCGATGGCGTTACTCGGCTCGCACAGCTACCTGCTCCGAGAGAAGTTGCCTCCCGGCGAATACACCGCGCTCCTGCTGTGGGCCGGGACCGGGGCCCTGCTGATGGCCCGAACCGCGGAGCTGATCAGCCTCTTCCTGGCGCTGGAGCTGCTTTCCGTCTGCCTCTACGCGCTCGCGGCCTTCCACCGACGGCTGAACGTATCCACTGAATCAGGCATCAAGTACTTCCTCAACGGGGCCTTTGTCAGCGGCTTCGTGCTCCTGGGAATTGCCCTCATCTACGGCGAGGCGGGCACGACCAACCTGGCGCGCATGTCGGGCTCGGCGGTTTTGAGCAGCGGCTCGCCGATGTTATTGATCGGCTTTTTGCTGCTGGTCTGCGGATTCGCCTTCAAGATGAGCATCGCTCCGTTCCACGCCTGGGCTCCCGATGTCTATCAGGGGGCTCCCTCCCCATTCGTAGCGTTTCTTTCGGTCGCGCCCAAGGCGGCGAGCGCGGTGGTGCTGGTACGAATCACCGAGCTGACTCTGGCCATAGACGTCCACAGCTGGGACAGGGTGCTCGCGCTGCTGGCGGTGTTTTCGATGCTGGTCGGCAACCTCCTGGCGCTGGCGCAGCGAGACCTCAAGCGGATGCTCGCCTACTCGGGCGTGGCGCACATGGGCTATCTCCTGGTTCCCCTGGTGGGTCTTGGCGACGCCTCGCGGGAGGCAATCTTCGTCTATTTCGTCGCCTACGCCCTGATGAACGCCGGGGCCTTCATCGCGGCGGGCCGTCTCTACAGCGAGCCCGGCGAGCAACACCTGATCGCGGATCTGGGCGGCTGGGGTTACCGCTTCCCGCTGCTCGGAATCTGCCTGACCGTGTGCCTGCTGTCCCTCGGCGGAATTCCACCGACCCTCGGCTTCGTCGGAAAGTACCTGGTGTTTCTGCACGCCCTCCAGAGCGGCCATGTCATGCTGGCCCTGGCGATCGTGCTCACCAGCCTGCTCGGCGTCTACTACTACCTGCGCGTCGTCTACACGCTCTACATGATGCCCGAAATCCGAAAGCCGGCGTTGGCCGCGACCGACGGCGGCGGCCCGATGCGAGACTTCGGCGCCACGGCAGCCATCGTGATCGGTGCCGCCGGAACCCTTCTGCTCGGTATCTGGCCGGCGCGAATCCTGGACTGGTTCGCCAACGCCCTCGGCGCTCTCTGATCCTTCATGCCCCCAGCCGAAGTCTCATCGCTCACGCTGAATCGCCTGTCCCTCTACTTGCGCTGTTTGCGAGAACTGAGGGCCGAAGGCGTCGACACGGTGTCGTCGCTCGAGCTGGCGAGTCGTTTCCATCTGTCGGCCGCGCAGATTCGCAAGGACCTCGCCCACTTCGGCGAGTTCGGCACTCGCGGCGTCGGTTACGACGTCGACCAGCTGACCAAGCGACTGAGCGGTCATCTGGGTCTCGATCGTACGCACTCGATACTGATTGTCGGGGCGGGAAACCTCGGCAGTGCTCTGGCACGCTTTCTGAGTTTTGACGACCGCTCGTTTCGCGTCGTGGCGGCTATCGATCACGACCCCGACAAGATCGGACAGAGCATCGGCGAGGTCCGAATCTACAGCCCGAAGGATCTCTCCAAGGTGGTTGCCGAAACCAAGGCGGAGATCGCCGTGCTCGCGGTTCCTCCGGACTCGGCCCAGGAGATCTACGATCGTCTGATTGGCGCCGGCATCAAGGCGGTTCTCAGCTTCGCGCCGACGCGCCTGGCCCCGAAGAACGGCGTGGCGACCAAGGCCGTGGATCTGAGGATCTTTCTCGAGGAGCTCGGCTACCAGCTTCAGCGGGCCGCGGTCCGAACCGAGAACTGACTCTTCAGCCCAACCGTCCGACTTCAGGACCTGCCGAAAGCGGTCGAGCCCCCGACCGGACGTAGAAGCTCAACACGCTTTCGCCGTAGCTTCTCGACCCGCTCGACGCCAGACCCACCACCGATTCGTTGATCTCGACGCGGCGCGAGTGCTCGATCGCGGCCTCGCCGCCGGCAGCAAGTACCCTGGCGATCTGCTCGAGTAGCGGATCATAGCTGTCGAAGTCGTACGGTGGATCGGCAAAAACGTGTTCGAAGCGAGGATGCCTCAGCACGGCGCCGGGCAGTTCGGGTAGCTCGGCCCGGATGACTACGCAGCTCTCCGGAGCCAGCCGCTCGCAATTGCCCCGCAGCGCTTTCAGCGCGCGAGCCGATCTCTCCACCAGCACCGCTTCGCGAGCTCCCCGACTCACCGCCTCCAGCCCCATGCCGCCGCTGCCGGCGAACAGGTCGAGAAACGAGCAGCCCGGCAACGTCGCCTGCCAGCGAGAAAAGAGGGCCTCCTTGCTTCTGCCACTGGTCGGTCGAACTCCCTCGGCTACCTTCAGAGGACGCCCGCGCAATGCGCCCGCACCGATCTTCAACGGTCTTCCCGCGGTCGACGCTTGCGACGGCTCTCGACAGCAACGAACTCGCCTCGGACGCTCTCGCGCGCGAGGTACAGCACCAGCGGGCTTTCGAGCGCGATGATCTCGACCCCGTCGCCCTCGGCGGTCGCACGCACGACCCGGTACCTGCTGCCGTCGGCCTTGACCAGGACGTCACCGACTCGAGCTTCATAGCTCGCCGGGAGTCCGGCCGATAGTCGCTGGCGTTCCTCAGCGAGTACGGTCAGATCATCCAGAACGGCCAACGCTCTGCCGAGAGCCAGCGGCAGGGCCGCCATTCGTGGGAACCGGTACTCGTCGATGACCCCGCTGGTCAACTCCAAACGTAGCCGGCATTGCTCGAAAGTCTCACTGCTGGGCCCCCGAATTGGAGAGCTCGTCTTCGACAGATCGATCTCCGCGAGCCGCGCCCGGAAGCCGAGCAGCTCGCTCTCTTCGAGCTCCGCCAACCGCAGTCCCGGGTCGGGACCGCCCTTGTCTCGGATCCGAACGGTGCCATTGGCGAACAGGGATAGGTTTCGGCTCAGCGCTCCACTGGCGCAATCCAATCGAACCAACTCGTGGCTCCGGCGGTCCACCGCAGACGCGCCTTCGGCTTGGTCGTCTGCCTCTCCGGGGAGGCCCGCGAGGCACCCGAGCGACAGCGCTAGCGCCATCGCGGCTCTACGGCTCGGCATCGCCCCGGTCCTCTCGGCCCAGCCAC
Source organism: bacterium (assembly GCA_024224155.1). Classification (NCBI taxonomy): domain Bacteria; species bacterium. Next base: position 44,361 of record JAAENP010000356.1, on the reverse strand, counting down.
TCGAGCGCGAACTCCAGCTCCTGCTGCTCTTCGATTCTGCCCGCCCGCCGGGCCTTCAAGGTCGCATCCAAGGCGGCTCCGATCCGCGGCCCCGCGGGCGCGCCGGCTGCCAGCAGATCCTCCCCGCCGATTCCGAGCTCGACCCCGGCGAGCTTGCGAGCTCTGCCAAGCACGTCCGCCTGGTCGCCGGATACGAGCAAGCCAGCGAGCCGGGCCTCGTCTCGAGAAAGCAGTGCGTAGAGATCGGCCATCCCCTCGATCGAGAATTCTATCGCCGAGCCAGACACGAGCAGCGGGCCGATCCGCTCGGGTCCGCTTTCGAGCCATCTGGCTTCGCCACGGCCGAGGCTCAGCCGATCGGCCAAATACCGCCTCGTCGACCGCGGCCTTTCCCAAAGCAGGGCCGTCAGGGCAACAACCCAGTAGGGCGTCGAGACCTGTGCCTCGGAGTCTCTTTCGGGACCGCTCCAATCGGCCATCCGGCCCAGGCGCTCGAGGCCTCGGCCGTCGATTCGAAACTCCTCGTGCAGGGCTCGATCGATATCGAAGGCGCGCAGCCATTCCGCGGCGGAAACCGCCCGGCGCGGAGACGACAGCAGGCGGGCTAGCTCATGAGCCAGTCGGGTGCCGCTCACGAGCGCCAGGTACTCCTCCCGGATCGCTTCCTCGGCTCGAGCTCGAGTTGCGGAATCGAACCTGAAGCCGCGCCGCACGGCCAACTCCAGCCCTCGCAGAATACGAGTCGGATCGTCCTGAAAGGACCGTGCGTGCAGCGCTCTGAGCCGTCTGTGCTCGAGATCCTTCGCTCCCCCGCAGGGATCGACCAGCCGATCCGGTTCCTCCAGAGGCACTGCCATGGCATTCACCGCGAAATCACGCCGAACAAGATCGTCCCTAAGGTCGCCGGGTCGAACCGAGGGCAGCGCCGCCGGCTTCCTGTAGAACTCCGAACGCGCTCGGCCCAGATCCACACGCAGCCCACTCGGGGTCATGAAGCTGGCGGTCAGGAACTCGGGATGATAGGTGAACTCGCAGTCGAAGAGCTCAGCGAACCTGAGTGAGAGATTCGCTGGCTCTCCCGGCCCCACCCAAACCAGATCCACATCGTAGACCGGCTCGTCGAGGTAGAGGTCGCGAACGGCACCGCCAACGAGGAAGACGTCGATCCCACAACGGCGGCCGAGCTCGAGCGCTTGCTCGATCACCGCCCGCGCTTCGCCGGGCAGCGCGGTGAACAGGTTGCCCCTTGTCGAGCTCACGCCGGGAAGCGCTTGTGGACATTTCCGCGACCGACGATCTCCTCGACGGACTTCATGAACCCAGCGGATGGAGCGACCCGAAAACGGTCCTCGGGCGTGATGTCGACCTTCTGTTTGCCGGTGTCGAGCTGCAGGTGCACTGGCACTTCACCGTGATGCTCGATGAGGCAATCTCTGAGCGCCATCATTTGGTTCTCCGAGAGTCCACTCTGGATCACGACGTCGAGGCGTGAAACGGCTTGGCGGCGAAGCTCGGCAAGCGGGGTCACCTCTTCGATCGTCAGCTCGGAATCGCTGCCGCGCTCCCTGACGATGCCCTTGACGAGCACGATCGCCTCGTCCACCAGATACTTTCCGAACTTCTCCAGCTGGCTCGAGAACACCGCGACCGGAATGGCTCCCTCGAAATCTTCGAGAATGAAACGCGCCATGAACTTGCCGGCGTTGCGACCGCTCTTGATCTTGATTCGGCGCATCGCGCTCACGATCCCGCCCACGACAACCGAGCCCTCCGCGTTCTCGAGACTCGTCGCGGTATGAGTGACCTTGGCGCTCAGAATGTCTTCGTGCTCGCTCAGTGGATTGCCGGTCAGGTAGAGCCCCAGAGCCTCCTTCTCGCAGCGCAGCCGCTCGGGCTCGCTCCACTCCGGTGCCGAGGGATCGGGCTTCGGGGTCGGTAGCGTGTCGGCCGAGAACAGACTACTTTGGCCCTGCTCGTGAGCCCGTTGCTGCTGCTGCGCGAAATCGACGATTCTCCCGACCGATTCGAGTAGGGCCGCTCGATGCACGCCCAAGCTATCGAAGCTCCCCGATTTGATCAGCATCTCGAACACCTTCTGATTGACGGCCTTGAGATCGACCGCGCCGGCAAAGTGCGAGAGGTCCTCGAATCGCCCGACGTGCCTGCGGGCCTCCAGAATCGCCTCGACCGCGGAGGAGCCCACGCCCTTGATCGCGCCCAGGCCGAAGCGGATCTTGTCGTCCACGACGGTAAAGGACCAGTTGCTCTCGTTGACGTCCGGAGGCTCGACCGGAATGCCGGTCTCTTTGCACTCGCGCATGTACTTGGCGACGTTGTCCTTAGAGGCCATCTCCGAGGTCAGCATCGCGGCCATGAACGCCACCGGATGATGCGCTTTCAAATAGGCGGTCCGATAGGCCAGCATCGCGTAGGCCACACTGTGACTCTTGTTAAAGCCGTAGCCCGCGAACGGTTCGATGTACTCCCAGGTTTTTCGAGCCTTGGCCTTGGGAATCCCCTTGCCGATCGCTCCCTGAATGAACTTCTCGCGCTCTTTGGCCATCGCCTCGGCGCTCTTCTTGCCCATGGCCTTGCGCAGGAGATCGGCATCGGCGAGCGTGAATCCGGCGAGCTCCACGGCAAGCTGCATCACCTGCTCCTGGTAGGCGATCACTCCGTAGGTCTCGCTCAGGATCGGCTCGGCCTCGGGCACCACGTAGCTGACTCTCTTCTTGCCCAGCTTGCGCTTGATGTACTCCTCCACCATCCCAACGGACAGGGCGCCGGGGCGGTAGAGCGCGTTGAAGGCCGCGAGATCCTCGAACTTCGAGGGCTGAGCCCGCTTGAGGAGATCTCTCATTCCCGAAGACTCGAACTGGAAGATGCCGCTGGTCCTGCCCTCCTGAAACAGCCTGTAGACCTCGGAATCGTCGAGCGGGAGGTTGTCGAGGTCGAGATCGATACCCTGCGATCTCAGGGTTCGGAGCGCATCGTCCAGTACGGTGAGCGTGCGCAGCCCGAGGAAGTCCATCTTGAGCAAACCCAGCTCCTCGATGACGTCCTTGTCCCACTGGGTGACCACCTCGTCCTTGCTGGTCTTGAACAACGGCACCAGCTCCTGGGTCGGTTGGGGCGTGATGACCACACCGGCGGCGTGCAGCGAGGCATGCCGGGTCAGTCCCTCCAGGCGCTTGCCGACATCCACCACCTTGCCGAGATCGGCATCTCCGTTGATCGCACCGGCCAGCGGCGGGCTCGATTCCACAGCTTCGGTCAGGGAGCGAGTCAGGTCCGGTATCAGCTTGGCGACCTGGTCCACCTTGGTGTAGGGCACGCCCATGACCCGTCCCACGTCGCGCAGCACCGCCTTGGCCGCCAGAGTTCCGAAGGTGATGATCTGGGCGACATGATCGCGCCCGTACTTTTGGTTGACGTACTGAATCACCTCGCCGCGGCGGCGCATGCAGAAATCGATGTCGATGTCCGGCAGGCTGACGCGCTCCGGGTTGAGAAAGCGCTCGAATAGGAGTCCGTACTGAAGTGGATCGATATCGGTAATCCGGAGCGCGTACGACACCAGGGAGCCTGCCGCCGACCCTCTTCCGGGCCCGACCGGAATGTCGCGCTCGCGGGCATAACGAATGAAGTCCCAGACCGTCAGGAAGTAGCCGGCAAAGCCCATGTTCCGGATGACCGCAACCTCCCGATCGAGCCGCTGCCGGTAGATATCCTCGGGGAACTTTTCCAGCACATCGGCTCGGCGCCGGCGGATCTCGTCCAGCCGGCGATCGAGTCCGTGACGCACGACTTCCTCGAAGTAGCTGTTGAGGCTGTGCCCCGCCGGCACGGGGAAATCCGGCAGAAAGAACTCGCCCATCGGAATCTCGAGATTGCAGCGCTCGGCGATCCGGGCCGTGTTCTCGACCGCCTGGACGTCGTCGGGGAAGAGCTGAAACATCTCGTCTGCCGTCTTGAGGTAGAACTCGTCGCTGGCGTAGCGCAAACGCTCCTGATCACTCAGGACCTTCTGGGTCCCGATACACAACAGAACGTCGTGCGCGAACGCGTCGTCCTTGCGGAGATAGTGGCAGTCATTTGTAACCACCAGCGGGATTTCGGTCTTCTTCGAGATCCGTCGCAAGATCTCGTTCGAAGCCTTCTGTTCTTCGATGCCATGGTCCTGCATCTCGAGATAGAAGTTGTCCTCACCGAGAATGTCCCGAAACTCCCTCGCGGTCGCTTCGGCCTCGGCCTGCCGATGCTGCAGAATCTTTTCGATCACTTCTCCTTTGAGACAGGCAGAGAGCCCGATTAGGCCCTCACCGTGCTCGCGCAGCAGCTCCTTATCGATCCGGGGCTTGTAGTAGAAGCCTTCGAGGTACGACTTGGAGGTGAGCTTGATCAGGTTGCGGTAGCCGGTCTCGTTCTTGGCCAACAGAACGAGGTGATTGCTCGAGGCCTTACCGCGCTCGCGCGCCGTGTGACTGCCCTGGGCGACATAGGCTTCCATGCCGACGATCGGGTTCATACCCTGACGACGGGCACGCTTGTAGAACTCGACGGCGCCGAAGAGGTTGCCGTGGTCGGTGAGGGCCAACGACGACATCCCCGCCGCCTTGGCGGCCCCGATGACGTCATCGAGCCGATTGGCACCGTCCAGCAGGCTGTACTGGCTGTGAAGGTGCAGATGAACGAACGAGCTCACTTCTGCTCCCGGGCTTCTGGTGATCCACCGGCGGTCGCCGCGGCTGGAGGCGTGCTCCGGTAGACGGCCGAGTTTCGATAGATCTCGATCCAGTGCTTGGCGAAAACCTGGATCGACGCGGCGACCGGCACGGCCGCGAGCATGCCGACGAAGCCGAAAAAACTACCCCCCGCGATGATCGCGAGAAGCACCCACACCGGGTGGAGGTTGACACTCTTGCCCAAAATCCGCGGGCTCAGAACCATCCCCTCGAGCGCCTGTGCGCCACCGAACACCACCGCCACGCCGATCAGCCGGGCGATCTCCTGATGCTCGGCCCAAGCCAGGGCGAGCGCCGGGATCAAGCCCACGACCAGGGCCATATAGGGGATCATGTTGGCGAGCCCGGCAATCAGACCGATGCCGAGTCCGAACGGGACGTCCAGAATCAGCAGTCCAAGAGCGTTGATCGCTGCCAAGATGATCGCGATGACGAGCTGCCCGCGGACAAAGCTCGATATCGCCCTGTCCACCTCGACCACCCGAGCGACGACAACCTCCTGATAGGCCAGCGGAATCAGCCCCAGGAGCGCCTTCTTCAGCTTCGGCAGATCGACGAGCAGGTAGAAGGCAAAGACCGGGACGAAGACCAGGTTCAGGAGAGCCAAAACGAAGCCGAAGAGGTTGCTGAAGACCCCTTTGGCAGCCCGGCCGATCGACCCCGCCAATTCGGGGAAGTTCTCGCGAACGCTCTCGACGAACCGGGCCTGAAAGTCCTCGATCTCGGCGGGGTATCTGGCTTCGAGCCGGGCAAAGAGGGGTTCGAGCTGGGCTCGCATCTGCCTCTGATACTCGGGCAGCCGGTCGGCCAGCCGCTCGAGCTGGTTGCCCAGCGCCGGAACCAGGAACACAGCCACCAGGACCAGCGCCACGATCAGAGCCGCGGCGATCACCACGACCCCGAACAGACGAGACCTTCGGTGCCGCTCGAACCAGGTCACCGCGGGATCGAGCAGATAGGCCACCAGGAGTCCCAGCAGCAGCGGCAAGAAAACCTTCCGGAAGACGATCAGCAGCGTCAGCAGCACCACCAGGCCGCCCAGGAATACGATCAGTCTGAGAATCGCGGGATCAGGTTTTCGCACGTTGATGCTTCGCCAGCAGCTTGTTCACGTGTTGAATATAGAGCAGACCGGACAGAACCGTCAGACCGGCCACGACATAGAGTGTGCCCACGGCCAGCGCATCCACCGAAGGCGTCAGCCCGCTGATGAGAACCAGGATGATTACGGTGATCTGCAGGGCCGTATTGACCTTGCTCAATCCCATTGGAGAGAACTCTTTGATCGAAACGGCGAGCTGAAGGACCAGGGACACGACCAGAATCGTGATGTCCCGAGCCAGCACGAGCACCGTGATCCAAAGCGGGATGAGGACTCCGGTATGCGTATTCGGGATCGCCAGAATCACGAAGGCGGCAGTCAGCAGGAGCTTGTCGGCGATCGGGTCCAGATACGCACCGAGAGCCGATCTCTGGTTGAAGTAGCGAGCGATCAGTCCGTCGAGAGCGTCCGTCACTCCGGCGATAGCGAAGATGGCGAGGGCGCGCTGAGGCTCCTGTTCCAGGACGGCGATAATGAACAGAGGCGTGAGCCCCATCCGGACCAGCGAGATCAGATTGGGAATCGTGAGATTCATTCTGCTCCCAGAACGTCGAGCGCGGCGAAACCGATGGTTTCGACGAACCGGCCAGAAGCCGTTGCCTCGGGCAGACAATCTCCGGACTCGGGAAAGAACCCGCACCGAGCGGCCAGGGCGCAGAGCCTTTCCACCGACATCCTGAGGCTCGGGTCGGCGCTGCCGAGGCAGGCCGGTCTCGGCCTCCGTCGGCTCAGGATTCTCAAGACGCTCTCGAGGCCGTCCTGCCGTCTCAGAGAACGCTCGGGGTGGAACAGATGCAGTGTCGAATCGACTGTCATCAGATTCAGGTTGATCACCCGGGCAATCTCCTGCCGATGGGGATGGTCCAGAATATCCGAAGCGATTCTGCCCTGCGACGACCGCCCGTAGCGAACATCCGGGAACAGCCAAAAAAGCAGCTTAGCGAAGTCGGCTCGCGTCAGCTCCGGCAGCTCCAAAAGGCCTCGCACCTCCGCCGGCAGCAGGTCGAGGCGCCAGCGAAACTTCGCCCTGTCGAGCTCGAGGGCCAACTCGTAGTCCTCGGGATTCTGCCGAGTCAGCTCTTCCAGAATCCGCAGACCCTCGCCGGCGTCGCCGGCCTCCATTTCGAGTCGCGCCCGGCGCCGGAGCAACTCGTCCGAGGGATCGAACTCGATAAGTCTCTTGACCGCGGTCAGTTCCCTCTCCGGGGCCCCCGCCACCGCGGAATAGCGAGCCACGAGCTCGAGCGTCCGGATCTCGTCCGAAGCCCAGGACTCGAGTTGCTCGAGCTCCGCTCCGGCTTCTTCGACCCGGCCCTTCTCCAGCAGATCCTCGGTTCGCAGCACCGCGATCTCGATCGCGCGCGGAAAGAGCTCCTCCGCCCGGCGATTGGCCAGACCCGAGCGATCGGCTATCCGGCGATAGGCCTCGAACGCGGACTTGATGCGGTCGAGCTTCTCCGCGGAGCGACCCGCAACCAGCTGCGCCCCGAGATAGTCCGGGAAGCGTTCGGCCACGGGATGGGCGCGATCGAACGCCGCCGCGTAGTGACCGCTTATGAAATCCGACTGAGCCCAGAGAATCTGGGCCGGGTCGAGGTCCGGGTTGGCCTCGAGCAGCATGAGCGCCACCTCGGCGACGGCGGCGGCGTTCTCTCCGGCCAGCAAACTCCTATGAGCGCTCCGAAGTGTCTCGGCTTCGGACGCCGAGAGACTGCGGGGATAGCCGATCAAGGGCGACTGCAGATAGGCCGCTTCCCGAGACTCAAGGCCCGTCGTCGGTGCCGGTGCGGTCGGCACCGCGCAACCGGCAGCCAGAATCGCCAGGGACGCCAGAAGACCGGCGGCCCCGCGGACAGGATTCGACGAACTCAGCATCTCGACATCTCAGCAGGTCAGCAGGTCAGCAGGTCTGCAGGTCAACTTCGGAGCCACGCCAAGACCTCTCGATCCAGGCGCTTTGGGTCGGAGGCATCGAACCAGGCCACGGCCGGGTCTTTTCGAAACCAGGTGAGCTGTCGTTTCGCATACCGACGCGTGGACCGAATCGTATCCTCCATTGCCTCGCCGAGCGATACTCCCCCTCGGAGGTGTTGGACGAGCTGTCGGTAGCCAATGGCTTGGAAGGCAGGCTCTTCTCCGGAATAGCCACGATCGAGCAGGGATTCCACTTCATGGACCCATCCGGCGTCCAACATCGACTCCACCCGGGAGCGGATGCGATCGTACAAGAGCGCTCTCGGGAGCGTCAAACCTACCTTCCTGGCGTCGATTTTGGGCCTCTTGGGCAGCTCTCGAGCAAGCCATGCGGACAGCGGAGTGCCGGTCGCTTCCGCCACCTCGAGCGCCCTCAGAACTCTCTGGGTGTCACCCGATGCGAGCCGCGCTTCGGTGATCGGATCGATCCGGCGAAGCTCGCTTCTGAGCTCGGCCAGGCCTTCGACCTCGAGCCTCTGGCGCAGCCCGGAGCGCACCCGCGCCGGGACCTCGGGAATCTCGTTGATTCCCTCCAGAAGCGCCCGCAGATAGAGCCCTGATCCGCCGACCAGAATCGCCGACTTCCCTCTCGAGCTCACCTCCGAGATCACCGCGCGAGCCGCTCGGGCGAACTCCCCGGCCGAGAACCTCTCCTCGGGAGCCTTGAGATCGATCAGATGGTGCGGAACCAGCTCGCGCTCCTCGGTCGTGGGTTTGTCGGTACCGATGTCGAGCTCCCTGTAGACTTGAAGCGCGTCCGCATTCACGATCTCGCCATCGAGGTGACGACTGAGACGCATCCCGAGCCCGCTCTTGCCGGTCGCGGTCGGACCCAGGATCACCAGCAGTTCGTCCATGAGTCCGCAGTCTAAGCCAGTCCCGCCGTCGAGATACCGCCATCTCGTCTCGATCCCGCCGATCCTGGTCACCGCCCACGCTCGAAGACGTGCGGCTCGAGCGGTAGCCGGATCATGCCGTCTCGATCGGTTCGAGCGACCGGAACCCGGCGTCGGCGACAACGCTTCAGGACCTCTTCGGAGGGATGGCCGTAGCGATTCCGCCGGCCCGCCGACGCCACCGCGACGCGCGGACTGATCGCAGCAAGAAAGCGATCCGTCGTCGAGGTCCTGCTGCCATGGTGAGCCAACTTGAGGACCTGGCTTCGGAGCCTGTCCGGCGGGTGGCGGGCGAGGATACTCCTCTCGCTTCTGGCCTCGACATCGCCGGTCAACAGAATCGAACGGCCATCGAGAACTGCACGCATTACGACCGAGGAATCGTTGTCTCGGCTGCTGGACCCGGCTCCGGGGTGCAAGACCTCGAGCGATATCCGGCCGACCCGCAGCGACTCGCCCCGCCAGAGCTTGCGCCAACGGATGCGCGGCCGAGCCAGCAGATCTCGAGCGCATGGCGACGTGTTGGCGGCGGCCCCGCTCCAAAGTCGGTCGATCGGCAGGTAATAGGAGAGATCCAACAGCCCCCGGCAGTGGTCGATGTCGGGATGAGTGAGCACGGCCGCGGACACGCCTCGAATCCCGAGTCGAGCCAAGGTCGGGACCAGAACGGAGGCGGCGATATCTCCGCGGCGCCAACCGCCGCCGTCGACCAAGACCACCGACTCGCCGTCGTGAAGCACGATGGCGTCGCCTTGGCCGACATCGATCGCGATCAACTCGGCAACACTCGACATCGCCGGACCACGCAAGAGGAGCCCGACTACCGCCAAGCCGAGCAGACGAGGGACGGCCGGCCGCGACAAGAGAGTCGCCAGCAGGCTCGCCGCCAGGAGCATCGCTTGGAAGAAGGTGAGGGCTACCGGAAAAGCAATCCAGCGACTCGGCGGCAGGCTCGACAGCCAGGACACGGGCTCGATCCCCGCGTCGAGCGCAGCCGCCACCCAGGCGCGGCTCGCCGGTACCAGCTGGAGCAGAGCGGATCCAACGAAGGAACACAGCGCGAAGAACGCCATCCACGGTATGGCGACCAGGTTCAAAGCCGGGGCGAGCGGGTGAACCAGCGAGAAGGTGCTGGCGGTCCAGGGCAGGCTCGTCACCTGGGCGCCGACCGTAGCCGCCAACGATCGACGCAGTGGCCCTGGCAGGACCTGCCAGCGGTCGGCCAGAGCGGGTGCCACCCAGAGGATCCCGGCGGTGGCGGAGACCGTCAGCTGATACCCCAGATTCAATACCAATGATGGGTCGACGAACACCAGGGCGCCGGCCGAAAGGCATAGCGCCTGGCGTGAATGTACGGGACGCTGACTGCAGACGGCCCCGAAGGAGAGCAATGCCATAGCCGTGGCACGAATGATCGACGGCCGGGCACCTACCAGCACCAGATAGCCGACTACCGCTAGCGAAGTGAGCCCCAACCGCGGAAGGTGCCGCAAGCCGCGCAAGAGCCAGTGAGCAAGAAGCGCGACCAGCGCGACGTGGAGACCGGAAACCGCGAACAAGTGCGAGAGACCGAAACGACGCAGAGAGCGTTGGAATCCGGCCTCGAGGCCGGCTCTATCCCCGAGGACCAGAGCCCGAGCCGCCCCGACGCCCGGTCCCGATCCGGCCCTGGTGAAGCTCGCCTCGACCCATTCGCGCAAACGTCGCCCGCATCGCCCGATGCGGCTCGGATTCAGAGACGATCTCAGCCCGGTCTCCTCGGCGGTCCAGAACCGAGTGCTCTTGATGTGCATTCTCCAAGGCCCCTGGCGGCTCGGCCGAACCGGATGCCGGTCGGTACCGTTACCGAGCGGCTCGTATTTCCTCAAGAAGCCCTTGATTCGCACTGATTCGGCGTCGGTCGGGGGCATGGCGCCTGCGAAGCTGAGAGCCACTCTCGCGGTGCAGCCCAGGACGGTTGTCCCCTGGCGGACCCGGCGCACCCTGAACGTCGACCTCCAACCCGTCTCGCTCACATTCCAGCCCGAATCCTGGTCACCGAGCAGAGTAACCGGCCTGGACGAGTCCAACCTCTCCAGGCAGTCGCCGACCGAGGCCGGACTCCCCCAGACCAGCAGCGCTCCCACTGCGCTCCAGGCCACCAGGCGCCCGAGTTCCCTGCCCCAGGCCCAACCGACTCCCGCAAGCAGAGCCGCCAGGGGCACGCCGAGTCCGCCCGCGCTCTCCGCGGCCGTCTGGATCGTAGCGAGCCATGCACCGGCGAGAAGCGCAAGCACGGGAGCGAGGGCAGGTGTCGAGAATTTCTCCACACGAGTGGAGACGCGCCGACACGGGCTCTTCTGGCGCTCAGGCCTTTTTCGAAGACGCTCGGGACTCGGGCGAGAACAGAGACAGGACCGGCAGGTTCAGCTCTTCGCGCAGCCTGCGCCGCAAGAGCAGCTCGAGAGTCTGGTCGCGACTGTCGTCGCCCAATCTACCGGCGAGAACCGCCAGCCTCTCCTCCACCGACGCCTCTAATCTCGCCAGCGTCTCGGCATCAAGGCCTTCGCGAAGCCGCGCCATGACTTCACGGTCGAGCCTCTGGAGCTCTTCTTCCACGCGCCTGGGTTCTCCCGCCAGACTCGTGACCCTCTCGGCGACCCCCTCGGTGGCCTTGACGAGAGCCAGACGCAGTGAATCGGTCGGGTCTGCCGTCTCCTTTAGCAGGTCCTTCGGCGACGGCAGCGCCGCCGCTAGCCTCTGGAGTCGGGCGGGTATGTCGATCGGCTCGGCACCCAGCTCCTCCGGCTCTCCTGCCCCGAGCTCCCGAATCTGCCGCCAAGCCCCTTGAACGGCTTTGCGAAAATAGCGCAGGCTCCTGATTCCGGCTCTCTTCTCGGAATCTCCCTGACGTTCGAAGATCCGTTCCATCACCCGCACCACGAGCTCGATCGGAATTCCCTCCTCTCGCCACGCCTTGGCCACTTGCCAGTCCGCCGGCGAGAGGAGCAGCGGCGCTCCTCGAAGCCGGATGAAAGCCTCTTCCAGTGCCTTGAAGTAGGCGTGATTCAACTCCGAGGCCGAGCTCGTCGCAGCGCTCACGTTTCGACGATCTCGCTGGAGCGTAGTGTCAGGATCCGGCCTTGCACCTCTAATCTGAGAGAGCCGTCCTCGGCGAAGCCCGCGAATACGCCCTCGACCGCATCTTCTCCCATGCGGCATCGCAGGCGGTCACCCGGCGCATGCTCGCTCCAGGTCCGGTACTGCTCGACCACCTCGGCCATCGATGGCTTCGACTCCAGAGTACCGCTCAGACCCCGGGCGACGTGCACGGCCAACCCGGCCACATCCGGGTCGGCGGCACCTTCCAAGGCCAGCGACGTCGCCGTCGGCAGGGGCAGGGTCTCTTCGGTGTGATGAACGTTGATACCGATTCCCACCAGGGCAGTCGTGTCGGAGCCGCGGCTCGAAGCTTCGACCAGTATGCCCGCTAGCTTTCGGCCTCCCGCCAGAACGTCGTTGGGCCACTTGACACCTACCTTCGCGCTCAACAGACCGCTCACCGCTCGAGCTACTTCAACGGCGCTGATCAGAGGCAGCTGCTGAATCGAGTCGTGCGCAAGGTCGGGACAGACGAGGGTCATGTAGAGACCGAGACCTGCGGCGCTCCGCCATTCGCGGTCTCCTCTCCCCCGACCCGCACACTGCTCCCACGCGAGAAAACAGCAAGGCAGCACCGAGAGGTCTCCGCTTCGACACCTCTCCAGGAAGCGGCGAGCCTGGGAGCTCGTTGAGTCGACCAGTGCGCTGGCAATCCAGCTTCGCGCGTCGTCTGCGCTCAGGCCGGCCAGCCGGCGGCAGAAGGTGGAAAATGTCGGCCCTAACGCTCGAGGCTGCGCCGCCTCGGGTGAGCGTTCTTCCACTCGTTCACTCGACCTGGCTTTCGAGCTGGTTCAACCTCTCCTTGATCACGACCTCCGCCAGATCGGGGATCACCTCCCAAGCCACCTCGCGAATGGCTTCCTCCGAGAGCAACTCGACGACCCGGCGAGCAATCCGATCGACCAACTCGTCGGACATCTGTACGCCCGCCGCACCGCCGTCGGTGGCGCCGGCGGCCCCTAGCATCTCCTCGTCGTCGACAGAATCGAAGCTCTCCGGCTCCGCCACCGCCGCGTCCTCGATTTCGACTTCGGCCGCGGTGGCCGAAACAGCTTGCCAGGATTCGCGGTCGTGGGATTCCTCAGCCTCCGCGGCGATCGGCTCAGGCTCCTCGCCCTCGCCCTCGCCCTCAGCCTTGGCCAGGAGGCTGTGAACTCGGCCCAGAAGATCCTGAGAATCGAAGGGCTTCTTGAGGTGCTCATCCGCTCCGGCCTCCGCGGCCCTGCTCTCATCGTAGCTCTCGAAGGTTCCCACCAGAAGCAGCACAGGAGTCGCCGAAGATCTCTTCTTGACCTCTTCGCAGACTTCGTACCCATCCGCTCCCGGCATGTGCACGTCCGCGATCACGAGATCGATATCCGAGTTAAGACGATCCAGGGCTTCCGAGCCGCTGCCGACCGAAATGAGGTCGAAGCTCTCGTCCATGAAAGTGAGCTCGACCACTTTCCGAATCGTGACGCTGTCATCCGCCAGCAGAATTCTCTTGCTCATCGTTCCTCCAGCAGTCCAAGGGCAGCTTTGTTCAGTCTTCGCTCCCGGCGGCCCCCACGGCCGTCGACAAGCGGTCACTCAAGTAGGCAACGACATCGCCGGTGACGGTCCCGGGAAGGAAGATCTCGTCGATGCCGGAGCTCTTGAGAGGCTCTATGTCTTTCTCCGGAATGATGCCGCCGGCGAAGACGAGGATTTCCGAAGCCTCTTTCTCCGCGAGAAGTCCGGTGATCTCGGGCAGCAAAACATTGTGGGCGCCGGAGAGGATGGAAAGGCCGACGGCGTTGACGTCCTCCTGAATCGCCGCCGCCACGATCTGCTCCGGGGTCTGTCGCAGTCCCGAATAGATCACCTCGAAGCCGGCGTCGCGCAGCGCTCGGGCGATGACCTTCGCCCCCCGGTCATGGCCATCCAGGCCGGGCTTTGCGATCAGGATACGTGGTCGAGATTCACTCATGTCGCCAAATCTTACCAAAGCCACGGACCGTTGGGCGGCAGCCGGCGCGCCCCAGGCGCCTCGGCGCCGGGAGACACCTCCGAGACGGCAAACACGAGCACTTGCTCTAGAAGACAGCGGGTTCCTCGTAGGTGTCAAACACCTCTCGAAGAGCATCACTCACTTCTCCGACCGTGCAGTACGCCTTCACACAGTCGAGAATCAGAGGCATCGTGTTGGCCTCTCCGGCCGCCCCAAGCTTCAGAGCACCCAGGGTGCGCTCAACGGCGCCCCTATCGCGCGAGCTCTTGACCGCATTCATGCCCGCGACCTGCTGGTCGGCGAGGTCATCGGAGATATAGAGGGTCTCGATCGGCTCCTCGTCCTCGAGGGTGTGAGCGTTCACGCCAACGATCAGCTTCTCCCGATCCTCGAAGGCGCGCTGATGCTGATACGCGGCGTCCATAATCTCGCGCTGCGGAAAACCGGACTCGATCGCCTCGACCATACCGCCGAACTCGTCGATGCGCCGAATGTAGTCGAAGGCGCCGTCGACCATCCGTCGGGTCAGATCCTCGACGAAGTAGGACCCGCCGAGAGGATCGATCGTATTGATGACTCCCGACTCGTGCGCGATGATCTGCTGCGTCCGAAGAGCGATTCTGGCGTTTTCTTCCGTCGGCAGTGCCAGCGTTTCGTCGAGCGCGTTGGTGTGCAGTGATTGCGTGCCTCCCATGACCGCCGCGAGAGCCTGGATCGTAGTTCGGACGACGTTGTTGTAGGGCTGTTGAGCGGTCAGAGAGCAGCCTGCGGTCTGAGTGTGAAATCGAAGCATCCACGAGCGGGGGTCGCGCGCGCCGTACCGGTCCCGCATGACCGTCGCCCAAATGCGCCGAGCCGCCCGGTACTTCGCCACCTCCTCGAAGAAGTCGTTGTGGCTGTTGAAAAAGAACGACAGGCGTGGAGCGAAGTCGTCCACGTCCAGACCGGCGCGAATGCCGTACTCGACGTACTCCATGCCGTCGCGAAGAGTGAAAGCCAGCTCCTGCAGCGCCGTCGATCCGGCCTCGCGGATGTGGTATCCCGAGATCGAGATCGTGTTCCAACGCGGAACGTGCTCGCCGGCGAAAGCGAACTGGTCCGTGATCAGACGCATCGACTCACGCGGAGGATAAATGTACTCCTTCTGCGCGATGTACTCCTTGAGGATGTCGTTCTGAAGCGTTCCGCTGACGTTCTTGGCGATATCCACGCCCTGCTTCTCCGCCACTGCCAGGTACATCGCGAACAGGATCGGCGCCGTCGAGTTGATCGTCATCGAGGTCGAAACCCGATCCAGCGGAATCCCGTCGAAGAGAGTCTCCATGTCGGCCAGGGTATCTATCGCCACACCGCATTTCCCGACCTCGCCCCGAGCCAGGGTGTGGTCGGAGTCGTAGCCGTAGAGCGTCGGCAGATGAAAGGCCACCGAGAGTCCGGTCTGGCCGTGATCCAGCAGGTACTTGAAGCGAGCATTGGTGTCCTCGGCGGAGCCGAAGCCGGCGAACTGCCTCATCGTCCACAGCTTGCCGCGGTATCCTGTCGGGTGGATGCCCCGGGTGTAGGGGAACTCGCCGGGCACGCCGATGTCCGAGATTGGATCGATGTCCCCAATCTGGTCCGCCGTGACTAGGTGCGCCACCTCCATGCTCGACACGGTGGTGAAGTCACTCTTCCAATGGGGGCGCTTGTCCGCCATCTCGGCCTGGGATCGCTCCCAACGGATTCGGGCCTCGGCCATGGTCTCCAGGGCGTCCTCGGCAAAGACGTTCTTGGTCTCGACTCTGATCGGCGGGTCCTTTACAGTCATAGATATTCCTTTCGCCGGTACCGAGCGTGACCGGTGCCGGGCTCGGCTGTAGCTCCGAGTATAAGCCAGCCGCTAGCTGAGAAGCTTGCGCGAGATCACCAGCCGCTGCATCTCGCTGGAGCCTTCGTAGATCGTGGTTACACGAACGTCTCGGTAGAGGCGCGAGATCTCATATTCGTCCGCGAAGCCGTTACCACCGTGGATCTGGAGACTCTCGTAGCACGCTCGGTTCGCCGCCTCGGAGGCGAAGAGCTTGGCCTCCGAGGCCAAGCGGCCGCCGTCCTTCTTGCCTTCGGCCAGGGCGGCGCCATAGGTAAGAGCCGTGGAAGCGGCCAACGCGGTGGCCATCTCGGCGATCTTGAACTGGATCGCTTGGTGCTTGGCGATCGGTACTCCGAACTGAATGCGCTCTCGAGCGTAGTCGATGGCCAGCTCGAGTGCCCGGCGATGGATGCCGACGCTCTGCGCGGCAATGCCGAGGCGAGAATGGTCCAGGGTGGCTAGTGCGATCTTGAATCCCTGTCCGAGCTCGCCCAGCAGAGAATCGGCCGCGATCCGACAATCCTCGAAGATCAGAGGTGCCGTTCTCGAGGCATGAAGGCCCATCTTGCTTTCGGGCTCGCCGATCTCGAGCCCCGGCGCATCGGCGGGCACCACAAACGCGCTGATGCCTCTCTTTCCAGCGCCCGGCTCGGTCTTGGCCATCACGACGTAGACACCCGCAACACCGGCGTTCGTGATCCAGGCCTTTTCACCGTTGAGGACCCAGAAGTCGCCGTCACGCCTTGCCCGTGTCTGGAGTGAGCCGGCGTCGGACCCGGTGCCGGCCTCGGTCAGGCCGAAGCCTCCGATGACTTGGCCCGAAGCCAGCGGCGGAAGCACCCTTTTCTTGAGGGGCTCGGCGCCGAAGTGAGAGATCGGCCAGCAGCACACAGAATTGGTGACGCTCATCGTGCCGGCGATCGACGGACAGACGACCGCCAACTCCTCTACCGCCATCACGTAACTCAACGGTGAGAATCCCGCGCCGCCAAATTCCTCGGGCACCATCATGCCGAGCAGTCCCATCGTGCCCATCTCGGCGGTGATCTCGTGGGGGAACTCCCTCTTCAGGTACCGATCAGCGACTCCGGGTCGGATTCGTTCCTCGGCGAAGCGCCGTACCTCCGCCCGCAGGAGCTCCTGTTCCTCGGCCAAGGAGAAGTCGACTCCGGCGCTCTCCTCGGTCAGGACGGTCAACCCCTACCGCCCTCAGTCCGCAAGAACGGCATCGGCGATGACCATCTTCTGGATCTCGCTCGTGCCCTCGTAGATCTCTGTGATCCTGGCGTCTCGGAAGTAGCGCTCGACGTTGTACTCGCGGGTATACCCGTAGCCGCCATGAATCTGGAGCGCCGTGTCCGTGATTCTCTGCGCGACCTCGGAAGCGAAAAGCTTGGCCTGAGCCGCCTCGAGAGTGCACCGGGGACGATTGTCCTTGGTCCAAGCGGCCTTCCAGGTCAGAAAGCGGGCCGCATCCAGACCGGTGGACATATCCGCAAGATAGAACTGAATTGCCTGGAACTTCGCCAGCGGCCGGCCGAACTGTTCTCGCTCCTGGGCGTAGGCGAGGGCCTCTTCGAACGCTCCCCGCGCGATCCCGATGGCCTGCGCAGCAATTCCGATGCGCCCGCCGTCGAGGGTGCGCATCGCGATCTTGAAGCCTTCGCCTTCCTCGCCGATTCGCAGAGCGGCCGGAACTCTCATGTCCTCGAAAGCCAGCTCGGTGGTCCCCGAGCCGTTGACGCCCAGCTTGTACTCCTTGCCGCCCCGGCTGAAGCCCGGCGTGTCGGTGGGCACGATGAAGGCCGTGATGCCGCGGTGCTTGAGCTCCCGATCCACCGTCGCGAAGACCAGCGCCAGGTCGGCGTCGGTGCCGTTGGTGATGAAGACCTTGTTGCCGTTGAGGAGGTAGTCATCGCCGTCCCGTCGGGCCGTGGTGCGCAGGCTGACCGCATCACTGCCGGCTCCGGGCTCGGTGAGCGCAAAACACCCCAGCTTCTCTCCCGAGGCGAGCGGTGTCAGATACCTCTGCTTTTGCTCTTCGGAACCGAACTCGAGCAAGGGATCGCAGACCAGGGAGTTGTTCACCGAGAGGATAACGCCACTTGTCGCGCAGTAGCGGCTGATCTCCTCGATCACCAAGCAGTACGACACGCTGTCCATCCCGGAGCCACCGTACCGTTCGGGGATTGCCACCCCGGTCAACCCGAGGTCTGCCGCCCTACCAACGAAGTCCGAGGGAAACTCGCCCGATTCGTCCACCTCTTTTGCACGAGGTCCGACCACCTCGGCCGCAAACTGCCGCACAGTCTCTCTCAGCAGTTCTTGCTCTTCGCTCAGCTTGATCTTCATTGTCTCCTCGACAGTCGCTGGGGGCCGCACAAATACCGAAAAAGGGGCGGGGCGCCCTTTGGCCATCGTAGCAACCGCTCCGAAGAGCGGTCAAGAAATCGAACCGGCCTTCCGGCTTTGAAGCAAGAGGGACGGGGCGCTGGTGCCTCTCGCTGTTTTTTCCTAGAATTCAGCATCGTGAGCCCATCTGATCGCGGCGGCAGTCTCTCGTACAGTCGCATCGAACTCGAAAGTTACCTCCCCTCCGGTTGGAGCTTGGAGGAAGCCGAGGGCGCCTACGAGATCAAGAAACGACGCTGGCGCATCTCGGTTCAGGACGTCAGCGAGCTGGTTTCGACTCTGGCCGTCGACCAGAAGGCGGCTGACAAGCTGGGACGGATTCCAGCCCTGCGAGCCGCCATCGACCGGCTCGTGCGCAGGGTCTAGTCTAGGCCCGACTACCGGGTGCGGTTAGGGGCTGCCCGGCAACACAAAGCTCGCACTCCGAAGCTACGAAAGCCAGGACTTCGAGCTCCAGAAGAGAGACAAAGGGCTCGCGGAAACCGGCCGAGCCCGCCGACCGATCGATGATGGCGCCATAGGCCACTACGTTTGCCCCAGCGGCCTGTGCTAGGCGCCCAGCCTCGAGCGCGGAGCCACCGGTCGTCACCACGTCCTCGACCACCGCCACGCGCTCACCCGGGCCGAGCCGGAAGCCGCGTCGCAGGCACATCGCACCGCCCTTTCGCTCGCAGAATCGGAACGGCACCCGCAGCGAGGCCGCGGTCTCGTAGCCTATGATCAGGCCCCCGAGGGCCGGCGAGAGCACGGAATCAGGCTCGTAGGCGGCAAGCTCGGCGGCAAGTGCGGAGCCGACTCTCTTGGAGCGGGCCGGATCCTCGAGCAGCTTCGCGCACTGAACATAGAGGTTCGAGTGCAGCCCCGACGAGAGCCGGAAATGGCCCTGATGCAGCGCCCCGCTCGATCTCAGCTCGGACAGCAGGTCGGCGCCGTCATTCGCCATCTCCGCCTCTCTGGTCCCGATGGATTCCATACTGTTCCATCTTCTTGTACAGGTTGCTGCGTGGGGTGTCGATCGTCTTGGCCGTCTTGGTCACGTTCCAGCCGTTCTCCTCGAGCTTCCTGAGCAGGAACATCTTCTCGGAGACTTCCCTGAACTCGCGCAAGGTATCGGCCTCGGCAAGCGTACCCGAGAGCCCCGGAGCCGGACCGCCCAGGAGACCGATCACATCGGACTTCGAAACCGGGTCTCCGGCGCTCAGGATCAGAAGCCTCTCGACAGCGTTCTTCAGCTCCCGGACGTTGCCCTGCCAGGGCAGCGATCTGAGATGCTCGATGGCATCGGCCGAGAAGGTCTTGGGCGGATAGTTGCTGGCCTGCGAAAAGCGTCGCACGAAGTACTCGATCAGATCGTCGACGTCGGCGAGCCGTTCGCGCAGGGGCGGCGTCCGGATCGGAACGACGTTCAGCCGGTAATAGAGATCCTCACGAAAACGCCCCCCCCCGATCTCCTCCTTCAGGTCCCGATTGGTGGCCGCAACCACCCTCACATCGACCTTGCTGACCTTCTGGGACCCGACCGGCTCGACATCGCCGTCCTCCAGAACCCGCAGCACCTTCGCCTGAGTGCGGGCGGACATGTCGCCGACCTCGTCCAAGAAGATCGTGCCACCGTCCGCCGCGACGAACTTGCCGACCTGCTTCTTCGACGCTCCGGTGAAAGAGCCCTTCTCGTGACCGAAGAGCTCCGACTCGATCAGCTCCTCCGGAATCGCGGCACAGTTCACCTGCACGAGAATCTTGTCGCGACGACTGCTCAGAGAATGGATCGCGCGCGCCACGAGCTCCTTACCGGTGCCGCTCTCGCCGGTGATCAAGACCGTGGCCGGCGTCGGGGCGGCCTTCTCGATGGTCCCTCGCAGCTCCGTCATTACCGAAGACGACCCCACCATCTCGTCGCGGTCCGGCCGGCCCGCCTCGCTCTCTCGTTGAAGACGCGCGACGTCAACGGCGTTGCGCAGGCTGACGAGGACGCGCTCGCGCTGAAGCGGCTTCTCGAAGAAGTCAAACGCGCCCGCCTTGGTGGCCTCGACGGCAGTCGATACGTCGCCGTGCCCGGTGACGATCAGAACCGGCAGGTCGTAGCCTCTCTCCTGAAGCCGACGCAGCACGGAAAGCCCATCCAGCCCGGGCATCTTGATATCCAGCAGAATTGCCTCGGGAACGTGGCGCCGAACCGCCTCGATCGCCTCCTCACCGTTCTTGGCTTCTTCAACCTGATACCCCTCGTACTCGAGAATCATTCGCAGGCTCTCTCGAATCGAGGCTTCGTCGTCGACGACGAGAATCCGCCCCCGGAAGCTGCCTTCGTTGTCGGCCATGGCGGGCAGTCTATCGCGCAAGAAAAAGGGCCGGCCCCACAACGGAGCCGACCCAACCAAAGGAGCTCATGAGGAGCTCGCAAACCATCCAACCCCCCGGTTGCTACTCCTCCGGAACTCGGGGGAACGCGAACAGCGGCTGCTGTTCCTGGCCGTTGACGAAGCGACGCAGGTAGATCCGCAGGCGAGAGCCGAGACCGGCCTCTCTGACCTTGCCTTCGAAGGCGGACACGGAGTCCACCTTCTCGCCGTTTACTTCGGTGATCACCGTGATCACGTTCTGCGTCTGCGTTACGCCCTCGTCGTAGAGCGGACTTCGTGGCGAGACCGAGGTGATCCAGACGCCTCCCAGGCCCTCGGGAAGACCGTGAGATTCCCGCAGACCCGGCGTCAGGTCCTGGTACCGAATTCCCAACCAACCGATCCCGCTCTCGCCCTCGCCGCTTTCTTCGGCGGCCTCCTGCCCTTCAGAGGGCCTCTCCGTCAGCTCGACCGTCTTGGTCAGCCGCTTGCCGTTGCGCAGAATGTCGAGCTTCACTCCCGTGCCGGGCGCCGTTGAGGACACGTAGTCGATCAGCTCGCGCGTGTTCTTGATCGGCCTGCCGTCGGCGGCCAGAACGATGTCGCCGTGATTGATCCCGGCTTTGTCGGCGGGCTGGCCGGGCATGACCTGGGTCACCATGGCCCCGTTCGTGGACGAAAGGCCGAAGGCCTCGGCGGCATCCCGATCCAGGTCGTTCACGCCGACCCCTAGATAGCCGCGCCGTACGCGCCCCCCTTCGCGCAGCGCCGGCAAAACCTGCTGCAAGGTGTTTACAGGTACCGCGAAACCGATGTTCTCCGAACCGTAGTTGATCGCCGTGTTGATGCCGACGACCTGGCCGCGGAGGTTGATCAAGGGGCCTCCGGAGTTGCCGAAGTTGATGGCGGCGTCAGTCTGGATGAAGTTCTCGAACGAGCCCGTCTCTCGACTGATGTTGATGCGGCGCCCCTTGGCACTGACCACACCTACGGTCACCGTGTCGGCGAGCCCCAGCGGCGAGCCGACAGCCATGACCCACTCTCCGACTCGTAGCTGCTCGCTGTCTCCCAGCGGCAGATAGTCGAGCTTCTCATCGGTCTCCACTTGCAGAAGCGCCAAGTCGGTCTCGGGATCGCGCCCCTTGACCACGGCCTTGAAAGTGCGATCGCCAAGGTGGACCTTGAGCTCGTCGGCACCGTCGACTACATGGTTGTTCGTGATCACCAGCCCATCTGCGCTAATCACGAAGCCGGAACCTCCGGAATCCTGGCGAAACTCGCGCTCGTCGCCTTCCGGCTCCTGATCTCGGCGCCGCGGTGGACCGAAGAAGAACTCGAAAGGATCTACCCGTCTGCGCTGCCTCGAACTACTCTCGAACGAATGGGCCTCGATCGAAGCCACCGATGGGGAAACCCGCTCGGCCAGCTCGGCGAAGTCGGGAAACCCGTTGGTCACGGCCAGAACCGGTTCGTCGCTCGAGTCCGGCCCGGCCACCGGTGTCGGCGATCCGACGCTCCGCGAGGTCAGGTTGAGGCCACCTGCCAGGACCATCCCGAAGATGACCGCTCCGAAGATCAAGATCGCGGTCAAGACTCCACGTTGTGCGCGGTTTTTCATTCGAATACCTCTACCCTGTAAATGCTGTCGTCGGTTGTTCGTCCGGTCCGTCTCCCCATCGGACCCCCATCGTAGCAAGCCTCTTGCCAGGGGGCGGCGGTTGCTTGGTAGGACGCGATCCCCTTGTCTACGCCAATTTGGCAGTACCCGGGGTCCGGCGCAGCACCTTGTCGTGGGATCCGCATCCGGTCCGACTGGTTGAAAAACCCACTCCCAATTCCATATACTAACGGTTGGTCGAGTCGTCCGGTGTTGGGGAAGTGGGCCGCGCGCCCGCTTTTTTTTGTCCCGGACCTCCAGACCGAGTAGGGTGAAACTCGCCATGTCAATCAACACGGAAGTACAGGAAGAGCTCGAGGGAATCGCCGTTCGATGCAACTGCGAGCTTCTCCATGCCGACTTCAGAGGCGGCGTACTCAAGTTGATCCTCGACCGGGAAGGTGGTGTGACGCTCAAGGAGTGCTCCGACGTCTCGAGGGAGGCTTCGGCTTTCCTGGACGTCGTCGACTTCGGCAGCGGCCACTACACCCTCGAGGTGACCTCGCCGGGTCTCGATCGGGAGTTCTACTCCGAGAGCGACTATCAGAGGTTCCTCGGCGAGCCGGTGCGGGTTTCTTGGCTTGATCAAGATCAGAAACGAACCGACAGTGGACGCCTGATCGACTACGAACCGAATGCGGACGGCGGTCCGCAGATCGCGCTCGAGTTGCCCGAGGGCGTCCACAAGATCAAGCTCGATCAGGTCCTGAAGACCCGGCTCGAGCCCAAATTCTAGGAAGACACGTCATGGCCCAAGCAAAAGCACAGGAAATCAACCTCGGCGAGATCCTCGATCAGGTTTCACGCGAGAAAGAGATCGACGTCGACCGCTGGATTGCGGCGTTGGAGGACGCGATGGCGTCCGCCGCCAAGAAGCAGCATCGGATCAAGGCGCCCGTGCGTTCCCAGCTGGACAAGAGCACGGGCAAGTTCGAGGCGTTCATTGTCAAGCAAGTCGTCGACGAGGTCGAAGACCCCCAGGCCGAGTGGACCGTCGAGGAAGCGCGGGAGGAAAAGGCCGACGCCGAGGTCGGCGACGAGATCCACATCCCGATCTCGACCGAGGGCCTGGGACGAATCGCCGCGCAGTCCGCCAAGCAGGTTTTGTATCAGCGAGTTCGCGAAGCCGAGCGGGAGAAGATCTACAACGAATTCATCGAGCGCGTCGGCGAAGTCGTCAACGGCACCGTCAAGCGCTTCGAGCGCGGCGACATCATCGTCGATCTCGGTCGCACCGAGGCCGTCGTGCCGCGGGGCGAACAGGCCCGCCACGAGCGCTACAGCCAGGGCGAGCGGATTCGAGCCGTCATCGTCGAGGTTCATCAACAGCCCAAGGGGCCTCAGGTGGTTCTTTCGCGGACCGACCCCCGACTGCTAGTCAAGCTCTTCGAGATGGAAGTTCCGGAGATCTACGACGGCACGGTGCGCATCAAGTCGGCTGTCCGAGCACCTGGAGAGCGAGCCAAGGTCGCGGTGTTCAGCCGCGCGCGTGACGTCGATCCTGTGGGCGCTTGCGTCGGCATGAAGGGCTCTCGCGTTCAGGCCATCATCCGCGAGCTCCGCGGCGAGAAGATCGACATCATCGAATACAGCGAGGATCTCGTCACCTTCGCTCAGAGTGCCCTAGCGCCGGCCCGGATCACTCGTGTCTCGGTTACCCATCCGGGAGAGACGCCCCACTTGGACGTAATCGTCGAAGACGAGCAGCTCTCCTTGGCGATTGGCAAACGCGGCCAGAATGTCCGACTCGCGGCCGAGCTCCTGAACGCCAAGATCGACATCAAGAGCGAGACCGACGTCAAGGGCGAGGTCGCCGATGCCCTCGCGAAGATGCTCGAGACCGCGATGGCCGAGGAAGTCGATTCGACCCCGGAGCGAGTCTTCGACCTGGCGAGCGCACCGGGGGTCGGAGCCGTTACCGCCGAGAACCTCGAAGCCGCCGGCTATGGCGAGCTCGAGCGACTGCAGGCGGCGGAGCCCGAGGACCTGGCCCAGGTCGAAGGTGTCGGGCTCAAGACCGCGAGCGCTATCAAGGACTGGGCGGACAGCTTCCCGGCCGCTGGGGCCGTAGCCGTCGAGGCGGAAGGCGCCGCAACGGCCGGAGTCGAGACCGCGGAGACGGGTGCTCCTGCCCAGGACGATGACTTCATGGCCGCGCTGAGCCGCGCTCTTCAGGAGACCGAGGCGACGTCCGGTTCTCCCGGCGAGAGCGACGAGGAGATTGCCGAACCGTCGGGAGTCGACGAGAACGCGAGCTCGGAGTCCGATGAGGGAAGCAAAGAAAACGTATAGGCGGTCGCAAGCACTGCTCTAGGAGTCTCCGATATGGGAAAGATTTCGGTCCAGGATCTCGCCAAAAAGATGGGCGTCGAGGACCAGGACCTCATCTTCAAGCTCAAATCCATCGGCGTTCAGCTCGACGACAAGAATCCCGAGGTGGATTCCGAGATCATCGCTGCGGTTCTTCAGGGCAAGAGTCTGCGCCAGCCGCGCGAAGTGATTCTGCGTGACGCCGAGGCCAAGGCCACGGTACCGGTGGCGCGCAAGAAGCCGCCCCAGAGGCGGATGCCGACTGGACTGAAACCGCGCGGCCGCCGCATGATTCAGAGGGTGCAGCCCCGCATTCGCACGATTCCGACGACTCAAAAACCGCAGCCAGCGGTCCCCGCGACTCCGGCGCCGGCCGAGGAGGTCGCGGCGGCACCTGAAGTCCAGGCCAGCGCCACGCCCGCTACCCAGGCGCCGAGCGCTCAGCCTACGCCTCCACCGACGCCCGAGGCCGGCAGGGCCACGGAAGTCGACACCTCGGCGCGCAGGCAGCGACGGAGCGCGCGCCGTCAGCAAACCGCCAGCGACCAGACTCTCGAGTTCAAGCACGGCGCGCCGACCGGACCGATCACGATCTCGGAGGCGATGACCGTTCGAGAATTCGCGGAGAAACTCGATGTCAAGTCCAAGGACCTGATCAAGTACTTCCTCGAACGGGGGATGATGGCGACCATCAACCACATCGTCGAGCCCGACCTGGCCGTCGAGATCGCCGAGCAGCTCGGGGTCGAGGCAATGGCGGTCTCATTCGAGGAAGAGATCCAGCTACAGCAGAAGTCGGTCGGCGGCACCGAGCCGCGGGCTCCCGTCGTGACCATCATGGGTCACGTCGACCACGGTAAGACCACGCTGCTCGACTCGATTCGTTCTTCCAGGGTCACCGAGAGCGAGTTCGGCGGGATCACCCAGCACATCGGCGCCTACCAGGTTGACGTCGGCGGGCGGAAAGTCGTCTTCCTGGATACGCCGGGACACGAGGCCTTTACGCTGATGCGGTCCCGGGGCGCCAAGGCCACCGACATTGTCGTTCTGGTGGTGGCGGCGGACGACAGCGTCATGCCGCAGACGATCGAGGCGATCGATCACGCCAAGGCTGCCAACGTTCCGATCCTCGTAGCGATCAACAAAATCGACAAATCGAACGCCAACGTCGAGCGGGTCAAGAAAGAGCTCGCCGATCACGGCGTCGCGGTCGAAGAGTGGGGCGGCGACACGATCGCCCTGCCGATCTCGGCGCTCAAGCAGGAAGGCATCAGCGAGCTTCTCGAGATGCTGCTGCTGACGGCGGACATCCTCGAGCTCAAGGCCGACCCCGGACTGCCGGCCCAGGGAGTGGTCCTGGAAGCCAAAAAGGAGGCCGGCCGCGGAATCCTGGCCACGGTGTTGGTACAGAATGGGACCTTGAGGCGAGGCGACGTCTTCGTCGCCGGTGCCACCTTCGGGAAGGTCCGCTCCATGCTCAGCGATCTCGGCGAAAGATTGGACGAGGTCGAACCGGCGACGCCGATCGAGGTGATGGGTTTCGACAGCGTGCCCGAAGCCGGAGACCCTTTCCAGGTCGTCGAAGACGAAAGCAAGGCCCGTTCGGTCGCCGAGTTCCGCCAGGAAGAGGTTCGCCGCAAGGAGCTGGCCCCGGTATCCGGCAAGGCCTCGCTCGAACAGCTCTTCGATCGCATTCAGCAGGGTGAGGCGAAAGAGCTCGCGGTGGTGCTGAAGGCCGACGTCCAGGGATCCGTCGAAGTCATCGCCGACACCCTGCGCAAGCAGGCCACAGAGCAGGTCCGGATCGAGATCATCCGTGCCGGAGTCGGCGCCATTTCCAACAACGACATCTTGCTGGCAGCCGCTTCGGATGCGATCGTGGTTGGTTTCAACGTCCGGCCCGAGCAGAATGCCGCGGATCTCGCGGACAAGGAACAGGTCGACATTCGCCTGCACACGGTTATCTACGAGCTCACGGACGAGATCCGCAAGGCCATGACCGGCCTTCTCGAGCCCACTTTCAAGGAAGTCATTCGGGGCCGCGCCGAAGTGCGCGAGATCTTCTCGATTCCGAAGCAGGGTGTCATCGCAGGGTGCCACGTCATCGAAGGCACGATCCCGAGGAATGCTCAGGCTCGGCTGCTACGCGACAACGTCGTGATTCACGACGGCGCGCTCGGTTCCCTGCGGCGCTTCAAGGATGATGTCGCCGAGGTCCGAACCGGCTTTGACTGCGGCATTCGACTCGAGAAGTATCAGGACGTCAAGCCCGGTGACCTGATCGAGGCGTACGCCAAGGAAGAGGTCGCACCCACGCTCTAGGGGCCACCCGGGACGCGGTCCGGCCGGGGCCGTGGTCCCGGAAAGCGGTCCCCGCCAGGAGTATCTTGATGATCGTCGGAGTTGCTGTCGCAGATCTGCACATACCTCAGGCCAGAAGCCTCAAGGACAAGCGCCGCGTGGTGAAGAGTCTGCTCGACCGCGTGGCTCACAGGTACGGGGTCTCCTCGGCCGAGGTCAAGCACCAGAACCTGCATCAGCGGGCCCAATTGGGGTTTGCCCTGGTCAACTCGGACCGGCGGCATGCGGTCGCGGTTCTCGAGAACATCCATCGAATGGTCGAGGGCCGGAGCGAGGCGTTCCTGACCGACTGGCACTCGGACCTGATCGAGGACTTCGAATGAGTCAGCGGACCAAGAGGGTCGGCGATCTCATCCGCCGCGAGCTCGCTGAAGTCATCGTCAGCAAGCTCCAGGATCCCCGAGTTCGTCTCGCCACCGTGGCCGACGTGCGCGTAACCCCAGATCTCCGACGGGCGGTAGTGCGCATGTCGATTCTGGGAGACGAGGAGGCTCGACGCGCCGGCCTCGAGGGTCTGCAGCACGCCAGGGGTTTCCTGCGCACCACCCTGGCAAGGCGCCTGCGGACCATGAAGATCATTCCCGACCTGGTGTTCGAGCTCGATCGCGGAGCCGAGCACAGTCGAAGCATCGAGGACCTACTGGAGTCGCTACATGACGAGAATCGATCCGCCTGACCCCCTCCTGCGCCCGCTCTGTGAAGGAGAGCGCTTCATCATCACCAGCCACCTGAATCCGGATGGCGACGCCGTCGGCTCGTCCTTGGGACTGGCGCGACTCCTCCGCCGCTTCGGCAAGGTGGCGCAGGTCTGGCTCCACGATCCGGTACCGAGCATGTTCGCTCAGCTGGCCGGCAGCGACCGCGTGCATACCGGATCCGATCCGCCGTCGGGCTTCCCGGGCAACTTCGACGCCGCAATCGCCCTCGAGTGCCCGTCCCTTTCCAGGTCCGGCCTCGACAAAGCGCTCGGCGAAATAGATGTCCTCAACATCGACCACCACCTGGGCAATGAGAGCTATGGCCTGGCCAACTGGGCCGACTCCTCGGCTCCGGCGCTCGGCGAGATGATCCTGACGCTGGCCGAGAAGCTCAAGATCCCGCTCGATCCGAAGACCGCGACCTGTCTCCTGGTCGCCCTGGTGAGCGACACCGGTGGTTTTCGGTTCTCGAACAGCTCGGATCGCGCCTTCACGGCCGCCGCCGAGCTGGTTCGCAGGGGCGCCCAACCCCAGCAGATCTCGCAATGGCTCTACGAAAGCAGGAGCGAAGCCTCGTTGCGGCTGCTCCAGGAGATGCTCGGCTCGCTCGAAGTCCACGAGCACGGGAGAGTGGCAACCGCCCTTCTCACCCGGGAGATGTTCGAGCGGTCGGGAGCCGCCCGCGAGGACACCGAGGGCATGGTCGACTTCCCGCGGTCCATTGCTAGCGTCGAGGCCGTGGGTCTGATCCGCGAGATCGACGGTAACCGGGTGAAGGTCTCCTTACGCAGCAAAGATCGAGTCAACGTGGAAGAGATAGCCCGCCGCAATGGTGGCGGCGGGCATCGCAACGCGGCCGGTTTTCGGCTCGACGCCTCGGCTGCCGCGGCGCGCCAGACGGTGATCGACGAGCTGATCCAGGCTTTGGAGAAACATGACTCACAGCGGCCTTCTGCTGATTGACAAAGAGCCGGACTGGACCTCGCACGACGTGGTCCAGAAGGCTCGGCGGGCACTTCGGCAGCGCAAGATCGGCCATTGCGGAACTCTGGACCCCGCCGCCACGGGGCTCCTGGTCCTGACTCTCGGCAAGGCGACGCGCCTGACCCGGTTTCTGATCAACGCGCCCAAGACCTACTCCGGCTCCATCCGGTTCGGGATCAGTACGGACACCTATGACGCGTCCGGAGAGATCAGGTCCGAAAGGCCAATAGCGGATCTCTCCGAGGAAGCGGTCCGGTCCGCCATAGCCGATATGGTCGGGAGCACGGATCAGGCCGCACCGGCTTACAGCGCCAAGAAGCTGAACGGTGTCAAGTACTACGAACTGGCGCGCCGTGGAGAGGAAGTTCCCACCGCGCTCAAGAAGATCACGATCTTCGACTTTGCCGCCGATGGTCCACTTCGTGACGGTCGCATCGAGTTCACCTTGAGCTGCTCGACGGGCACCTACGTCCGGAGTATCGCCAACGACCTGGGTGAGACTCTGGGCTGTGGCGGGCATCTGGAGACGCTGAGGCGCCTCAGAGTCGGCCCCTTCAGCGTCGAAGACGCCTGCAGTCTCGAGGACCTGGCCGAAGCGGACTCCGCGGAAGCGCACGCTCTCGGTTCGGCGTGGATTCCGTTCGACGCCATCCCGCTCCCCTTCCGCCAGATCAACGCCGACACCCAGCAAGAGCACCGAATCATCCACGGCCAGACGGTGCTGATTCGCGGCGCCGAGTGTCAGGAGGGCGACTGGATCAAGCTCGTCAACCAGCGTCACCAGCTCATCGCGGTGGGCTCGGTGGTCGAGACCATCGGGGATCGCGGCGTCGGCGTCGTCAGGCCACGGATCGTCTTTCGATAGAAGGAGTTGGGTCTATCCCGAGGCACTCGGCTGTGGTACCATCCCGCGCAAGGAAAATTGTAGGTAAAAGTAGGAGGAAGAAGAGTTGTCCGAAGCAGAAGCGACCAAGGCGAGCGTCATCAGCGATTTTCGCAACCACGATGGCGATACCGGCTCGCCCGAAGTGCAAGTGGCACTTCTGACCCGCAGAATCCGTGAGCTCACCGAGCATTTCAAAGTCCACGCCAAAGACCACCACAGCCGCCGCGGTTTGCTGAAGCTGGTGAGTCAACGGCGCCGTCTCCTGGACTACGTCAAGCACCAGAACCTGGAACGCTACCGCGTGCTCATCGAACGACTGGGCATCCGCAAGTAGCGGCGGCCGAGCGGCATCGGCTGGAAAACCCAGCCCCAAAAAAGCAAAACCCAACACGACACTAGTCCCGGGCAGGTGCCAAACCGGCCTCGGCAGGCGTGGATCGCGCCTGTACGGCCCGAGGACCCAAGAAACAGAACAGGAAGACAGAAATGAAAGTCACGAAACACGTCCAGGTCGGAGACAGCACGATCGCCTTCCAGACCGGCCGCATCGCCAAGCAAGCGGGCGGCTCCGTAGTCACCCGTCTCGGCGACACCGTCGTCCTATCCACCGCATGCAGCGCCAAGAGTCATATGCCCAGGTCCTTCCTTCCTCTTACGGTCGACTACCGCGAATACACGTACGCCGGCGGCCGCATTCCGGGAGGTTTCTTCAAGCGCGAAGGCAGGCCGTCCGAGAAGGAGATCATCACCTGCAGGCTGATCGACCGGCCCCTTCGTCCGCTGTTTCCGGAAAGCTACTTCGACGAGACCCAGATCGTGTGCTCGGTGCTCTCCGCCGACGGCGAGCACGATCCCGACATTCTGGCAATCAACGGCGCGTCGTTCGCCCTGATGCTTTCGAAGATCCCCTTCGAGCACGCCATCGGAGCGGTACGAGTCGGTCTCATCGACGGAGAGGTCGTATTCAATCCGGACAACAATCAACGGGACGTCTCCGATCTCGATCTCATCGTGGTCGGTACCAACGACGCGATCGCCATGGTCGAGGCGGCCGCCAACCAACTCCCCGAGGACCTCGTCCTCGAGTGCATCTTCCGGGGCCATCAAGAGATCCAGAAGATCATCGCCGCCCAGCGTGAAATGGTCGCCGAGGCCGGCGCCCAGAAGGACGTATGGGAGGCCAAGCCAGCTTTCTCCCAGGAGACCTACGATCAGGTCAAGAACGATCTCGGCAACGCCCTCGCCGGCGCTCTTCACACCAAGGGCAAGTTCGAGCGCAAGGACGCGGTCGCCGCAGTGACCGGGCCCTACCTCGACAGCCTGCCTGAAGACGACGACGAGAAACGCGGCCAGGTCAAGAAGGTCATCTCCGCTCTGGAAGAGGAGATCCTGCGCGACTCGATCCTGCACACCCAACGCCGCTTCGATGGCAGAGCCCTGGACGAGATTCGCGAGATCGACATCGAGACCGGGCTGCTGCCGCGCACCCATGGATCGGCGCTGTTCACGCGAGGTGAGACCCAGGCACTGGTTTCGGCAACTCTGGGGACGCGCCGAGACGCTCAAATCATCGAGGAGTACGAAGGCGAGACTCTTCAGAAGTTCCTGCTCCACTACAACTTCCCACCTTTCTCGGTGGGAGAGGTCAAGTTTCTGCGCGGCCCGAGCCGGCGTGAGATCGGCCACGGGGTGCTCGCCCGCCGGGCCCTGATGCCGGTGCTCCCCCACGAAGACGACTTCGCCTATACGGTGCGGGTCGTCTCCGACATCATGGAATCCAACGGTTCCTCCTCGATGGCCACGGTCTGCGGCGGCTCGCTGGCGCTCTTCGACGCCGGTGTGCCGCTGATCGCGCCCGTGGCCGGAGTCGCCATGGGGCTGGTCAAGGCCGGCGACACCTTCGCAGTGCTTTCCGACATTGCGGGTCAGGAGGACCACTACGGAGACATGGACTTCAAGGTCGCGGGAACCAAGGACGGCATCACCGCTTTGCAGATGGACATCAAGATCACCGGCGTCACCCGCGAGGTGATGCAACAGGCGCTCGAGCAGGCCCGCGCTGGCCGGCTCCACATCCTCGGCCTCATGGAGCAGGTGGCTCCGGCACCGCGTGAGGAACTGTCCCAGTATGCGCCTCGCCTCCACACCATGCAGATCGACAAGAACAAGATCCGCGACATCATCGGACCAGGGGGCAAGACGATCCGGTCGATCATCGAGGAGACCGGCTGTGAGATCGAAGTCGAGAACGACGGCAACGTCATCATCGCCTCGCCGGATGGCATCGCCGCCGCGAAGGCCCGTGAAATGATCGAACGCCTCACCGAGAGTCCTGAGATCGGCAAGAACTACTCGGGCATCGTCCGGCGCGTCGAGGCCTACGGCGCCTTTGTGGAGATCCTGCCGGGAACCGACGGTCTTTTGCACATCAGCGAGATGGCGCCGAATCGAGTCAACCAGGTCTCTGATATCGTGAGCGAAGGCGACGAAGTCACGGTCAAAGTAGTCAACATTGACGATCAGAACAGAGTCCGACTTTCCCGCAAAGCGGTCATCATGGAGTCACCCGACTTCGATCCGTCGCAGTATCCCGACATGGAGCCTTCGTCGGAGCGCTCGGGAGGGCGCGATCGCTCACGGCACGACGGCCCGAGGGGGCGAGGCCGTGACTCCAGAGACGGCCGGTCCCGAGGCCGCGGCGGCCGCCCCCGTAGCTAGCGTGGTTTCCATCAAGTGTGGTCCCGAGGAGCCCGGTCATGAGTGAGCCGGGTCTCGGGGACACCGCTTCCCTGGACGATGTCTTGGTCGAGTCGACCCGGCCGGCCAAGCCGAATCAGCCAGAGAAGAAAGATCAGATCCTGGTTGTCGACGACGACGACGGCATCCGCCAGCTTCTGGTGAGCCAGATCAAGGCCGTCGGCTATCCCTGCCGGAGCGCGGTCAACGGCGAAGAGGCTCTGGACCTGGCGATCGCCGAGCCCAGGCCATCGCTGGTGGTCTCTGACGTTCAGATGCCAGGTCTTTCTGGAATCGAGCTGCTCCAGCAGTTGAAGCAGCTCGACCCCAATCTCCAAGTCGTCATGGTCTCGGGTCATCACGACATGGCCGTCGTTCGCCAGGCCCTGCGAGACGGCGCCTATGACTACCTGATCAAGCCTTTCGAGCTCGAGGAGCTCGCCAACACGGTGGACCGTGCTCTTCAGCACCATCAGCTCCTCAAGCAGAACGAGGCCTACCGTCTGCGCCTCGAGAAAATGGTCGAGGCGCAAACGCGGGAGATCCTCGAGACCCGCGACCTTTCCCTGATCACTCTCGCAAAGCTGGCCGAATCGCGCGACAACGACACTGGGCTCCACCTGGAGCGCATGAGCGAGTACAGCCGTCGCCTGGCCGAGGAGGTGGCACGCGCCGGCAGCTACGGCGACCTGCTGACCGAACAGTTCATCCATCAGCTCCACCGATCCAGCCCGCTTCACGACATCGGCAAGGTCGGGATTCCAGACGCGATCCTGCTCAAGCCGGCCGCTCTCACGGACGCCGAGTTCAAAGTCATGCAGCAGCACACGACCATCGGCGGTGACACGTTGCGCACGGTGATCGAAACCCACCAGGGACACACTTTTCTGGTCATGGCCATGGAGATCGCCTACTCCCACCATGAGCGCTGGGATGGAAACGGCTATCCGAACGGCCTGGCCGAGTCCAAGATTCCGATTGCCGCGCGAATCGTCACTCTCGCCGATGCCTACGACGCCATCACCAGTCAGCGACCCTACAAAAAGGCCTACGAACACGAAGAAGCCATCCGCCGCATCACCCGCGATCGCGGCCTTCACTTCGATCCGGTCCTCGTTGACGCCTTCTTGCAGTGCCACGAGGACTTCGAGCTGATCAAGAACCAGATCAACTCGAGCGCCCCAGCCACCCGGCCCGGGGCACCAGGCGCGCCGCTACCCTCGAATGAGTAGCGAAACGGTCGCTCGAGCCGAGCTGATTCGGTACCTCGACGAGCTGCTCGACGCCAAGTCCTTTCCCGACTACGGTCCGAACGGGCTCCAGGTCGAGGGACGCGAGTCGATCGAGAAGATCGTCACCGGCGTCTCGGCATGCCTGGGGCTGTTCGAGCGCGCGGCCGAGCTCGAGGCCGACACGGTCCTCGTCCATCATGGAATCTTCTGGAAGGGACTTCCCCTGCAAGTCACCGGCGACAAGTACCGCCGGCTGGAATCCCTGATTCGTCATCGGATCAATCTGATCGGCTACCACCTGCCGCTCGATGCCCACCCCGAGATCGGCAACAACGCGCTCGGCGCCCGGGGCCTCGGTTGTTCCGAGCTCGAGCCGTTCGCCGAGTTCGAAGGCCGCAAGATCGGCTGTCACGGCCGGCTGGCAGAGGCCATCCGCCCCGATGAGCTGCTCGATCGCTGTACCGAGGTCTTCGGCCCGGAGCCCTCGGCATTCCTGGGCGGTCCGGATGACATCGGGACCCTCGGCATCGTCTCCGGAGGCGGCTCCAAGGCTCTCTACGACGCGATCGACCTCGGCCTCGATGTGTTCATCACGGGAGAGCCCAACGAGTGGGTGATGAACGTCGCCAACGAGGCCGGGATCCATTTCGTAGCCGCCGGTCACTACCGGACCGAAGTCCTCGGCATCCGCTCTCTGGGCGAGCACCTCGCCGAGAAGTTCGGAATCGAGGTCGAGTTCGTGGACGTCCCGAACCCGGTGTAGAGCGATTGCCGAAGCGTCGGCCCCCGCCTGCGGGCCGCTGCGCGCACATCGACCGAATCCTGCGAAGTTCCTTGCCGAGCGCTTGCGGCGAGCCCCCTGGCCGGTTGCCTGCCGAGGCGGCGTTTTCGCGCGCCAGCTTCCGGGAGAGCTGTCGCAGTCGACCACAGTGCCGCAAGCGTTCTCCGCTCGCTCCGGACCGCGTTCCGACTCAGTCCCCGATGAAGCGCGACGCCTGTCTTGCAGGGAGCCTCTCTGCGCTCCCGGAGAGACAGTCCTCGCGCGACTCAACCGGTCGGGTCAACCTGATGCCCCTGGCCATCGGTCCGCAAGAACAACCTCCGGAAATTCTCCCCTGTGGCCTCGCAGAGTTCCCGATAGGACACCTCGAGCTCGGCGGCCAGGCGCCGTGCCACCTCCACAACCCATGCCGGGCGGTTCTTCTTGCCCCGATAAGGAACCGGGGCAAGGTAGGGTGTGTCGGTTTCCACCAGGAGCCGATCCCTGGGCGTGGCGGGAAGGACCTCGCGCACGTTGTCCGCCCTGGGGAAAGTCACCATTCCGGAAATGCCGAGATAGAAGCCGCGAGAGATGGCCGTCAGGGCCAGCTCGGGTCCACCGGCATAGGAGTGCAGCACACCCCGGAGGCCGGCGAATGCCGGGGCCTCGACGGCCGCCTGCATCTCGGCGTTGCTCTCGCGGTTGTGGACGATCACCGGCAGACCTGCTTCTTTCGCCAGCTCCCACTGCAGCTTCATCACTCGCTCCTGAATGTCCCGGGGTGAGTAGTCGTAGTGAAAATCCAGGCCGCACTCGCCCACCGCGACCACACCCGGCTCGTTCAACAGTTCTCCGAGCCGCCCCTGGTCGCCGTCATGCCAACTCTTGGCTTCGTGCGGGTGGACTCCCAAAGCGCACCAGACGTCCGCTTCTCGCTGCGCCAGACTCAGCAGCCGCTCACTGTCGCTGAGTCGTATCGCCGGCACCAGAAACCCTCTGACGCCCGCTTCTCTGGCTTCGTCCAGCGTCCTCAGCACCTCCCCGGAATCGAAGTACTGCAGGTGACAGTGCGAATCGACGGGCCCCGAGGACTCGGACCCGAGTGCAACCTGCTTTGCCACCACGGTCTCTCCGGCGGGAGCTCTGTCCGAGCCCGAAGCCCTCTACTTCACCTGGGTGCCGGAAGGCACCTCGGCTCCGGGGTGCAGCAAGACCGGTCTGCCGTCGACCGAAGCCGCCAGCACCATGCCCTGAGACTCGACGCCCATGAGCGTCGCCGGTTGAAGGTTGGCGACGATCACCACTTGCTTGCCGACCAAGTCCTCGGCTTCGTAGGCTTCGGCGATACCGGCAACCAGGTTACGTCTCTCTTCCCCGACCTCGACCTCGAGCTTGATGAGCTTCTTGGACTTCGGAATCCGTTCGGCGGCCACTACTTTCGCGACCTTGAGCTCGATCTTGAAAAAATCGTCGATGCTGATCATGTCGTTTCTTTCCTCTTCGGCCTCCGGAGGCGGCGGCTCGGCTTCGCCCGCGAGAAACGCCGACTTGTCGATGCGCGGGAACAGCGTCCGCTTCTCCGGGAGCGGCGCGGACAGCGGCAAGCCTCCCCACCGGAGCGCATCCGCGTTCACCGATCCGGCATCGACGCCCAGCGCCGTCAAGACCCTGGCGGCAAGGGTCGGCATGAACGGCAAGAGTCCCGTGGCCACCAGCCGAACGCCCTCGAGGCCGTTCCAGAGCACTCGCGAAACGCCGTCGTCGACCTCATCCTTCTTCAGGCTCTTCCACGGCTCTCTCGAGACCAGATACTGGTTCACCTCGGCAAGAATCCGCCAGAGGCCTCTCAAGGCCTTGTGAAAAGCGTACTCGTCCATGGCCTCGAGATAGTCGGCGATCGCCGGTTCGGCGGCATCCTTCACCGGGTTGTTGGAGCAGGACTCCGGTGGCGTCTTGCCGTCAAAGGCCTTGGCCGACAGCTTCACCAGCCGGCTGAGCGTATTGCCCAGATCGTTGGCGAGATCGCTGTTGAACCGGTCCACAAAAGCTTCGTCCGAGAACGACGCGTCCTGGCCGAAGACCATTTCGCGGAGCAGGAAGTAGCGCACCGGATCGACGCCGAAATGCTCGAATAGCTCGTCGAGCCGGACGATGTTGCCGACCGACTTGGAGATCTTCTTAGCGTCCCGCAGCCACCAGCCGTGCGCGTAGACGGTGGTAGGCAGGGGGAGGCCCGCGGACATCAGGAACGCGGGCCAGTAGACCGCGTGAAACCTCAGGATGTCCTTACCGACGAGGTGGACGCGTGTACTGTCCGGACCCTGCCAAAAGGTGTCGAAGAGGGGCTGATCGCCGGCGCCGAAACCCAGCACGCTGAGGTAGTTGGTCAGCGCTTCGAGCCATACGTAGACCGTCTGGCCCTCGTGTCCGGGGAACGGTACACCCCAGGGAAGGTCGGCTCGGCTCACCGAAATATCCCGCAGCCCGGACTCGACGAAGCTCCGGACTTCATTTCGGCGGCTCACCGGCTCGACCGAACCAGGCTGGGCGTACCAGTCGAGCAGCCGGTCCTGGTATTTCGATAGCCGGAAGAAGACGTTCTCCTCCGCCTGCCACTCGGTCGGGCTCTCGTGAACCGGGCAGGCCCTGTCGGGGCCGATCTCCTTCTCGGTGTAGAAAGTCTCGCAGGACGCGC
Source organism: bacterium (assembly GCA_024224155.1). Lineage (NCBI taxonomy): Bacteria > bacterium. The sequence goes on along the minus strand of JAAENP010000356.1, from coordinate 7,612 downwards.
AGTACCAGCCCTCGTGCTTCGCGACATAAAGGTCGCCGTTCGCCTCGATCCGCCGGACGATCTCGGCCACCGCGCGATGATGGCGGTCCTCGGTCGTCCGGATGAAATCGCTGTGGGAGATTCCCAGCTGCTCCCAGAGATCGTGGTACCGCGACACCACCCGATCGGCCTGTTCGAGCGGCGTAATCCCCTTGCCCTCGGCGACTCTGAGGATGTTGACCCCGTGCTCGTCGGTGCCGGTCGAAAAGTAGACCCGGTCGCCCATGAGCCGCCGGTACCTCGCCAGAGTATCGGCCACCACGGTCGTGTAGACGTGGCCAATGTGCGGCAAGTCGTTGACGTAGTAAATCGGCGTGGTTACATAGAAATCAGACATCGCGACACCGTCGGCAAGACGCGAATTGTAACAGCGCCGCCGGTTAGTCCAGACTACCAGCCGCCCCGGGTCTTGAGCGATATCCAGCGCTCGCCGCCACCGAGAATCAGGTGATCCAGAAGCTCGACGCCGACCACGCTCCCGGCCTCGGCCAAGCGTCGGGTGAAGGCGAGATCCTCGGTGCTGGGTGAAGGATCGCCGCTCGGGTGGGTGTGAAAGACGACCAGGCGCGCGGCATCGCACAAGAGCGCCTTCTTGAGCAGCTGCCTGGGCGAAACCGCGGCGCGCTGAAGGGTGCCGCGAAAGACCTCGGCTTCGCCCAAGAGCCGGGTCTTGGCGTCCAGAAAAAGCGCACCGAGGATCTCCTGCCCCTGCCGGGCGTAGCGCAGGCGCAGGTACCTCGCGACGGCGTCCGGGCGATTCAGCAGCTCCTGGTCGGGCAGCTCGCTACGCGCCAGCCTCCGCCCGAGCTCGACCGCGGCGAGAACGGCCGCGGTCTTGGCCGGACCGATGCCCGGTCGCCGCAGCCGAGCCGGCTCGATCCCGACCAGCCCGGCCAGCCCCGAACGCTCGCGCAGCAGATCCCGAGCCATGTCGAGGGCCGAGCGGCCGGCGCCACCCGTTCTGAGCAGAATGGCCACCAGCTCGCTATCGGCCAAAGAGCCGCCGCCATTGGCGAGCAAGCGCTCTCGTGGGCGTTCCGATGACTCGAGATCGCCGATCAGGCCGCTCATATCGTCCTAGAGAGACGCCTTCGGGAAGCCGTTTCTGGCGATCGGTGGCAGTCAGCGCAGATGTTCGATCGAGCCGCCAACCCACCCGTTTGGGGGTTGTAATGTCCTCCGTAAGACTGCATACTCCTGCGTTGTGAGACCGGAGGTCCGGCGTGACCAGCAGAGACCGAATCCTGCTCGTGATTGCCGTCCTGGTGCTGGCGGGCCAAACCGATCCGCTGGCGCTGAGAAATGACGGCATCCAGTTTCCGGACGGCAGCCTACTGACGTCGGCAGGCGGTTCGTACGCCCGGGTGCTCACCGTCGCCGCGAGTGGCGGTCACTTCACTTCCATCCAGGCGGCGCTCGACAGCATTTCGGGCGCCAGTGATTCCAGCCCCTACCTCGTTTGGGTGGCGCCGGGTTCGTACTCGGGTCAGGTGATGATGGAGGACTGGGTCGACATACAAGGCGCCGGCCGCGACATCACCCGCATCTTCAACTCTATCGGTGGCGGGACGGGCTGCACCGAGGCGGCGGTATTCGGGGCCGACCATGCCGAGCTGCGCTCACTCACCGCATTCAGTTTCGGAGATGGCATGGAATGCGCCGCCGCCATGATCAACAGCGGTGCCTCGCCGACGCTCACCGATGTCAAGCTCAAGGTGCACGGCGGCGTTTTCAACGTTGCGCTCCTCAACGAGCTCGGATCGCAGCCCCGCCTGAACCGGGTAGAGATCGAGGCGTGCGGTTACTTCGATGAGACCTGCGCCGACGGCATCGGCATCTGGAATCTCTCGAGTGCTTGGCCGCGACTCACCGACTCGCTGGTCAGCACCGTGGCCTGGGAGCGGGCGCTGGGTTTGTTCAACCAAAGTGGATCCCTGGTTACCCTCCGAGACACGACGATCGAGGTCGTCTCCGCTTCCGACAACAAGGCTAACGTGCGTCTCGAAGACGACTCGGAGGCCAGGATCTACCATTCGGTGCTGATCTCGGACGGTGTCTCGATCGACCACGACACATCGGACATCACTTGCCGCGTCGCGCACAGCGAGATCGGGGGGAGCGTTTCGTCGAGTTGCCGGTGTGTGGCTGTCCACGACGCCGGCTTCGAGCTCTTGGACGCCGCCTGCCAACCTCCGAGTCCCTGAGCTGCAGCCTGTTCTGGGACGCGCCACGTTCTCGCCTCTCGGTCGACACCCTTCGCTTCGCTCGAGGGCAAGCGGGGGTCGACCGCTACAAACTGAGAGGACGCCTGTAGCGGTCGAGCGCCGTCTCGACCGTCAAGCGACTATCCGCAGAGCACGCTGCCGCCGTTGACGTTGAGAATCTCGCCGGTGACATGTCGCGCCAGCGGCGAGGCCAGGAAAAGAACCGCGCCTGCGATGTCCTCGGCCGTGGCCACCCGGCCGAGCGGAATGATCTTCTCGATCGCCTCTCGGCCACCGCCCGCATAGGCCTCGGCCGACATATCCGTGTCCACCCAGCCCGGCGCGACCGAATTGACCCGGACCTGCGGAGCCAACTCGGCCGCCCAGGACTTGGTCGCCGCGATCAGAGCTCCTTTGCTGGCCGCGTACGGGCTGTGGAACGCTTCGCCACGCTGGCCCGCGGTCGAGCTGATGTTCACGATAGAGGGATCGGCCGATCTCGCCATCAGAGGCAGCGCCCGCTGCGCCGCCCAGAACACGCCGCTCAAGTTGAGCCGGAGCGTATCTTCGAGCTTGGCGTCGTCCAGGTCCGCGAGCTCGTTTCGCACCCAGATCCCGGCGTTGTTGACCAGGCAGTCCAGGCGCCTCCATTCTCTCTCCACCTCGTCGAAGAGCCGGTCCACCTGGCGCCGATCGGAAAGATCGGCTGCTGCCATCCGGTGCGGTGCGTCCGCGGCATCCGACAAATCGCCGAGCACCCGCTCGGCCGCCTGCTTGCGAGTCGCACAGTGCACCCAGACCGTCGCACCGGCCCGAGCGAAGAGACGGCAACACGCGGCGCCGATGCCGCGGCTACCCCCGGTGATCAGTACCTTCCGGCCGCCGAGGTCGATCATGGTCGGATCGTCCGCTAGACCTCGACCACGATTGCGATGCCCTGGCCACCGCCGATGCAGGCCGACGCCACTCCGACTCCCCCACCCCGGCGCTTGAGCTCCTTGAGCAGGGTCAGCGTGATCCGGGCCCCCGTCGCTCCCAGGGGATGACCGAGCGCGATCGCGCCGCCGTTGACGTTGAGTCTCTCGACGTCGAGGTCGAGCTCCTTGACGCAGGCCAGGATCTGACCGGCAAAGGCCTCGTTGATCTCGATCAGATCGAAGTCGGCGACGGCCATGCCGGCCCGCCCGGCGGCTTCCCGGATCGCCGGTGCCGGCCCGATGCCCATGCGCGACGGATCCACGGCCACCACCGCCCAGGATCGAATGCGTCCCAGTGCCGGCTTGCCCAGCTCTTCGGCCTTTTCGGCGGTAGCCAGAAGCAACATGGCGGCGCCGTCGACGATACCGGAGGCATTGCCGGCGGTGACAAAGCTGTCTTCGCCAAAGACCGTCGGCAAACCGGCCAAGACCTCCAGGGTGGTATCCAGCCGGAGATGCTCGTCGCGCTCGAGGGTGCGTGCTCGCTTGCCCTTGCCGACCTCGATCGGAGCCACCTCCTCCGCCAGCCTCCCTGCCTCCCAGGCGGCCGCGGCACGCTGCTGGCTCCTAAGCGCGAACTCGTCCTGCTCCTGACGCGAGATCCCGTAGTCACGCGCCAGGTTGTTGCTGGTTTGCGCCATGTAGCAACCGCAGTAGGGATCCAGGAGCGAAGCCATCAGGAGATCCTCGAGCTTCCCCTGCCCAAGGCCGAATCCCCGGCGTGCTCCCCAGATGACGTGAGGAGCCTGGCTCATGCTCTCGATGCCGCCCACCAGACAAGTCTCGCCTTCCTCGTTGAGAATCATGTGCGCGCCGCTGATGATCGCCTGGATCCCGGAGCCGCAGAGCCGGTTGACCGTGAGCGCGGGGACCTCCTGAGGCACTCCGGCCTTGAGCGCCACATGCCGGGCTCCGTAGATCGCATCGCGTGAGGTCTGCATCGCGTTACCGACCACGCAGTGGTCGATCGCGACCGGCTCGACGCCGGTGCGCTCGAACAGGGCCCTCGCCGCATGGGCCCCCAGGTCAATGGCCGAAATGCCGGACAGCGATTGATTGAACTCCCCCATCGGGGTGCGCACCCCGTCGATCAGAACCAGGTCTTTGCTCAGTTTCATGGCTGCTGTTCCTCCAAGCGCCCCATCCTATCTAGAGACGCAGTTAATAACCCGGACACGGGCTCGGAGATTCCCCGCCGGAGTCGCGCGACTCACGGCTCCAGTTCGAGGAACCTCGCGTGCCACTGGCTCAACGGAACCGATACCGAGCTGCGATGGGCCAGAAAGACCCGAATCTCGTCGGTTTCGGGACAGAACCAGACTCCACCACCGGTGAAGCCCCGGTGACCGTACCAGAGTCCCGCCCTACCCGCCGACTCGGCCGGACGACGCCACCACCCCAGGACATACTCGCCTCGACCGGCAAGCGCCGACTCCACAGCTGCCTCGGTCAACACGGCTCCCGGCGCCAGCCACTCCGCGGCCAGACGCCAAATCGCCTGGGCGGACCCGAACAAGCCGGCATGCCCGGAAAGCCCACCCAGAAAGCGGGCATTGCCGTCCTGAGCGGTCCCGGGCGCAGGCGATCTTCGACCGGCGATCTCGAGACCCTCGGCCCGGGCCAGATCCCGCTCGCGATCGTTGCCGAGCCGGCATTCGACCACCCTCGGTACGTCGCCGGGCGGCCCTACGAGGCCGTGGAGACCCAGCGGTCGAGTTACGTGTTCCTGCATCAGTGCCCCCAAGGAGCGCCCGGTTCTCTCTTCCGCGATGCCCCCCCAGAGAATGAAGCCGAGATCGCTGTAGGCCGGCGGCCCCGCACCCAGAAGCCCGGGGCTCGAGCTCAACAGCTCGACTACCTCTGACCGCGCCCGGCAGCGATCAAAGAGCGGCGTCCAGGGCCTCAGTCCGGAGCGATGCCGCAGAAGAGTGCCGAGCCGACGCCGACCCAGGCTGGCCTCGACCGCGATCCCCTCGCGGCCCAGTGCGCGCCCCACCGTCGTTGACAGGGAGAGCTCACCACACCGATCCAGAGCCAGCGCCAGGGTCGCAGTCACCGGCTTGGTGAGCGACGCAAGATCAAAGAGGCTCGACGTCGTAACCCGTCCCGCACCCCGCCGCCTCTTGACGCCGACCGCGGCCCGGTATTCGATCGACCGTGAGCTCCCAACCAGAGCGGCCGCCGCGCTCACCGCGCCCGAGGCGTAGAGCTCGTCGAGGAACCTCCTGAGCTTCCGACTGCTCACGGCCTAACCGTAGTTCGCGGGATGCCCGGTTTGGAGAATCACCACCCGGTCGTCGCGGCCGATCTCGCCGCCGCCGATCAGGCACTCGAGAGCGACCCAACAGGCGGCGCCCTCGGGGCCCCAGTCGAGTCCGGTCTTTCGGGGCAGCTCCCGAGTGGCTGCGGTGACTACCTCTTCCTCCACCGCCACGGCGGTGCCCCCCGTCGCTCGTAGCGCCCGCAGAATCAGAAAGTCGCCGACCGCGCGCGGCACGCGCAGACCCCAGACACGGGTATCGGGTTCGAGCCATGGTTCCGCACTCTCTCGCCCCTCGTGAAACGCCTTGACGATCGGGGCGCAGCCGGTCATCTGGACGGTCACCATACGGGGTCGCCGCGAGCCCACCAAGGCGAGCCTTTCGAGCTCGTCGAAGGCCTTCGGAATTCCTATTAGCCCGGTGCCGCCGCCGGTCGGATAGAGAATCCATTCGGGCAGATTCCAGCCGAACTGTTCGGCCAGCTCGAAGCCCATGGTCTTCTTGCCCTCGAGCCGGTAGGGCTCGCGCAGAGTCGAGACATCGAGCAGCTCGGGCGCTTCCTCCGCCAGCCACCGGCCAGACTCGACCAGAGTCTCTCCAACCGCGTCGATCCTGGCTCCATACGAGCGCACGCGCTCCGTGACGTTCGGGGGCGTGTCGGCCGGGACCGCGACGCGGCATGGCAGGCCGCAAGCCGCGGCGTAGGCCGCGGCCGCGATCGCGGCGTTGCCGGCGCTCGGCAGCCGAACCCCCGGGGCCCCCAACTCACGGGCACGGTTGAGCGCCATCGAGAGGCCCCGAGCCTTGAACGAGCCGGTCGGATTGCCCGCCTCCTGCTTCACCCATACCCGTCTTCCCAGAGCCGCCTCACCCTCGAGAGGTACCAATGGCGTTCCGCCTTCGCCGAGATCGGTGCGATGATCGGGGTCGTTCACCGGAAGCAGCTCCCGATACCGCCACATCGTCCAGGCCCGGCGCGGCAGCGAGCGCAGCAGACGCTGGCCGCGCTCCGGGTCGAGGTCGTATTCCACCAGCCAGGGCGCGCCCGCCGGCGACAGGTTGTGGATTCTCGAGAGCCGATCGCGCGCACCCGTGCGCGGACAGACGAGCTGTTTCGCCCAGTTCACTTGTACTTTCGTCCTTCTCCGCCCGTCCTGAGCGGGTACTCCACCTTATACGGCGGAGTGGCCCTTTTCACATTCGCGCAATCTATCAGCGGCTACGATCAACGTGCCGGAGACCATTCCGGTCCGGCGGCCGAGCTCATGAACCAGAAAGCCAGCTTTGAGACAGCCCGGATCGTGGGCGTCGAGGATATCGAGAGCTCGGGGTTGCCCGAGACCGAGCCCTGCGAGTGCCTCGACCGCTACGAGCTCCGGCGGCCACTCAGCAAGGGCGGCTTTGCCACCGTCTACGAGGCCTACGATCCACGGATCAAACGCTCGGTTGCGATCAAGAAGTGCTCCTCGCTCGACGAAGACGACCACGAGCGGTTCTTCCGCGAAGCCGAGATCGCGGGCAACCTCAGTCACCCCAACATCGTCAGAATCTTCGACTTCGGCGTCGCCGAGGGTGTTCCATTCATCGTCCAGGAGCTTCTCGGCGGCAAGGACCTTGCCGACTGGATCGATTCCGGCCTCGAGCTCTCGACTCACGAGCGCGTTCGAATACTGCTGCAAATCGCCCGCGGCGCCGCCTACGCCCATTCGCGCGATGTCATCCACCGGGACATCAAACCAGCCAACATACGGGTTCTCGAAGACGGTTCGATCAAGCTGCTCGACTTCGGCGTCGCCGCAATCCGGGCGGCTCCTTCGGACCTCACCCAGAAGGGAACCACCGTCGGCACGGCCGCCTATCTGGCCCCGGAGCAGATCCATGGCGAGCGGCCCAGCCGGGCGACCGACATGTTCTCTTTCGGAGTACTGGCCTATGAGCTCCTCTCGGGCCACCGCCCGTTCGAGGGCGAGACCCTTTCGGCGGTGCTCTATCAGATCGCTCATCAGCAATCGGAAGAGCTCCGAGCCGGGGCCATCCCCGGCCGCCTCGTCCGCCTCGTGCACCGCTGCCTGGCGAAGGCGCCGGAGCAGAGGCCCGAGAGCTTCGACAAGATCGTCGAAGCGCTCGAGGA
>JAAENP010000355.1 GCA_024224155.1 bacterium | reverse complement strand
CGAAGCTCGGCGGCCTCCCCGTGCGCAGCCTCACCGCCGAGCGGGTTCGCGCCCTCCATCGCAGCATGAGCCAAACCCCGGGAGCGGCCAACCGCATGCTCACCGCCCTCGGCGCCGCCCTCGCCTTCGGCCAGCGCGAAGGCCTCGGCCCTGCCGAATTCACCAACCCATGCGGCCTGGTCCAGCGCTTTCGAGAGGAGGGGAGCCGGCGGTCCCTCACACGCGAAGAGCTCGAGCGGCTCGGAGCGGTGCTGACCGAAGCGGCGACCTCCGGTAAGGTCCAGGTGGATGGCAAGGCACACAAGGTCCACGCGTCGGTGGTCCTCACGATCCGGCTCCTCGCCTTGACCGGTCTCCGCCGCGGCGAGCTCCTCGGCAGTCCCCACGCTGAGCGCCGCGGTGCGGTAGACGGCCTCCGCTGGAAGCACGTCGACCTCGACGCCGGCCTCCTGAACCTCGAAGACTCCAAGACCGGCTCGCAACGCCGTGTCATCGGCCACGCTGCGGTCGACCTCCTCCGCGAGGCGAAGCCCAAGACGTCGCGTTCGGAAGATTGTGTCTGCCCGGGCCCACGCGCCCCCAAGACGCCCTACCGAGCCATCAACAACGCACGCCGCCTCATCTGGCGAGCCGCCGAGCTGCCCCTCGAGCGCGGCTGCGACCTCCACTCCCTCCGCCACACCTTCGCCAGCATGGGCGCTCACGTCCACAACGGCCGCTACGCCGCCTTCGTCGCCCCGCTACTCGGCCACGGCTACCAGACGCGCTCCATCACCGAGCGCTACATCCACCAGAACCCGGAAGCTCTCCGGCCAGCTGCGGACGCGATTGCGGGGGCAGTCGCAGTTGCCCTGAGAATTGCCGATAAGGGCAAAGTCGTCTCGATCATGCGCACCAAGCGGTTCTGAGTGGCTTGCTGAGAGGCGGTTGCTTCACTGCAGACGAGCTGGTCCGATAAGAGCTTCATCTCGAACGTTGCCAGCCCTGCCGTCGTGGCTCGACTGCAAGCTCCTGGCTACCAGTTCCGTCTTTACTCTTCAGAGTGGAGTCGTCCGCCGCCACGTCGAGCCCGGGGTCTATCGCCCCCGCCACCCCGAGCGCACTGTCCTCTACCGGGCCCTGGCTCATCACTTTGATTACTACCTGCGTGTCTATGCGGAGCGTTTCCGGTCCACCCAGGGTCATCTGCGTGGTTGTGTCGAGCCGGCCGTCAACCGGTACCTCGATTGCGGCACTCGGGTCCATCAGCACCGGAGTCGTTGGCGGCCCTGGCGGCGAGGGGCGCCAGCAGCCCCAAGCACGCAGAGGCCAGGAGATGTCGAGGTCCATTCATCTCATCGCTCTTGTCAACGCGGTCATCGTCGTGGCGGCCATGCTACTCGTAGGTGGCTCTTGACAGTTGCCAGTTTTCCTAGTACCTTGATTTCATAGATTATTGCAACAGCCGTCGTGAGAGGCACGTGCAGGACAGATTCCTGTGGGAGGTCCGAGGAAGAGGAGATGGATGGATTCCGGATGTCCTCGGCCCGCGGTCAGTGGCGTCAGTGGCCGCCGGTCCCACGGGTCAGTTCCGGAAAGGAGGTTAGATGAAGAAGCATTGTCTTTTGTTTGCGTTGGTGATCAGCGTTCCAATGGCCGGTCTTGGCCAAGAGACGGCAACCGAGTACGAGTTGGATCTGGCCGATACGGGAGGCAGCGTGAAGGTAGATGCCGGAACCAAGGTTCAAATCAAGATCACGCACCGCCTCCCAGCCAAGTCCTATCGCATCGATGTCGAGAAGGCAGGCCTGGCTCCTCCGCTTGACTTCGGGGTTTTTGAGGCAGGAGCAGTGGCCGGTGCGATCTCCGACGAGTGTGATGCTTTTCTAAAAGCCAGAGCGCTCTTGTCCAAAACCGATGAAGCAGAATTTCGCTCTGCGCTGGCGGAAGCCCGTTCTTTGAGCCCGGACACGGACTGCACGAACCGAATCAACGGAATTGCAGCGAGTGGAACGGTAACGCTGCCGCAGCCCTACACGTTGACCGAGGGTCAGACGTTGACGATCACGGTCGACCGGGATGGGCACGACGAGTGGGTCTTCGAGTTCACCTCGGTCGAGGACCGTCAGTGGCTTGTCCACTACGGGTTCTCGTTCTTACCGGATGAGGACGAAGAGTTCTTCAGCAAGGCCGAGACGGGCGGTACGGGCTTCGTCGTCACTCCGGTCGCTGACAACGACGACTTGGAGTTCGAGCCGGTCGTTGCGTTTTCATATACCCCCAAGGGGAGTCTCGGCAAGCCTTCGAGACCCAAGTTCACGGCGGGTCTCGGGGCGGATATCGATGAGCGACTGGTTTTTGCCGGCGCCTCCTGGATTATCGGCGACAACGTGAGCCTCTTTGTAGGGGCGGCGGGCCATGAACAAACCCGGTTGAAGGGCATCTACGAGGTGGGTCAGGTTTTGAAGGAAACCCTCCAGTCCGACCAGTTGGTGGACGAGACGTTTGACGTCAACGCCCTTGTCGGCATCGGGTTCAGATTCAACAGCAATCCGTTCAAGAAGAAGACCAAAGTCTCTACGGCTTCGAACACAGTTGCCCCCGCAGCCGCTCAGAACGGCACCTCGGTCGGGAACACTGGGAGCGAAGAGAATCCGGGGAATACGGGAACCGGGGAGCAACCAACGGGTCGAGAGACGCCACCCGGCACCCACGGTTGATGCCATGGAGGTCAAGGGAGCCGACGGGACGGAACCCGGCGTCTTTGCCGCCACCGGCGAGGGTGCTCTCGAGCTGGAAGTGTCGGGTGCGGCGCAGCTTGTGCACTCGCGGCGAGAACTGGTGGCGCGAGCCCTGCAGGGTCGGCCTCGCGACGCGGTCCGCCGGAGAGGCGGTCGAAGGGCCGGGCGAGCCGGCCCGAAATTTCGGATCAAGCCGAGGACGGTGATCGGAGAAGATGAGCGGCAGCAGATTGCCGATACCTCCCAGTATCCGTGTCGCAGCATCGGCTCCCTCGCGATCACGGGCGCCGACGGGTCGGAGCTGATCGGCACAGGGTGGCTCGCCGGAAAGAGACTAGTTGTGACGGCCGGCCATTGTGTCTACATGCACGATCGGGGCGGCTGGGCCCAGAGAATTGAAGTTACTCCAGGAAGAAACGGTTCGCGGCTCCCCTACTCAACGGTGACTACTTCGAGGTTCCGCAGCGTTACCGGCTGGCTCAATCGGCGCGACCGATCACTGGATTATGGGGCGCTCCTGTTGCCCGAGGCCATAGGCGACGATCTGGGGTACCTTGGATTTGCGAGCTTGAGCAACCACGACCTGCGCCAGAACGAGATCAACATTGCGGGTTATCCGGACGACAAGCCGCAGGCGGGCTCTCTCTGGTGGCAGGCCCGCCACCTTGAGAGAATAGGCACCTCGACTCTGGCATACACGGTTGATACCAGTGGTGGGCAAAGCGGCGCGCCCATCTGGCGGCATCTCAACGGCAGCCGGCAGGTCGTGGGCATACACGGGACGGGCTTGGTTCGTTCCAATTTGGGGGTGCGGATCAATTCAAAGGTGTTTCAGAACCTTCAGGCATGGGATCGAGAGGCGGGTTGAACGGGCGGCGAGAGCGAAGCCACCAAGGAGGACGTGATGAAAGTTTTTCGTGTTTTTGTGTTGACCGTGATCTTGATGCTTGGCGGTGTCATTGCGGTGGTTGCCGAGGAGACACAGGAGGCGGAAGACCAGGGATCGACGACGCTCTTTCACTGGTATAGCCAGGAGAAACACGACTGGGCAATCGGTTGGCTCTATGCCGGGCTCGGGGTGGTCGGAGCGCTGGTGACCGCTTTTTCGCTGATCGGGGGCGTGATCCCCGGAACGGTCGGCAAAGTCAGGATCGATGCGGAGCAGAAACGGCTTGACGCCTTCTACTCTCGTCTGAGTCAACTCACGGAGGCGGATCCACCCGATAACGCAGCCATCACGGCCCTCAACGACACCGTCGACAAGCTGAGAGATGATTTGAGGAAGGAACGGTGGCGGCAGTTCTGGATCGGGTTTATCTTTTACACGATCCTGGGAGCGTTTTTCGCGACGGCGTTGGCTCACGATTTGATCCAGGCCGTTGCCGTTGGTGCGGCCTGGACGAGTTTCCTCGGCATTTTCGGGCTAAAGAGTGACTTTGCAGAACGAAAGGCCGCCAAGGACCAGTCTCTGGCTGACGCCGAAGAAGTCATCAAGCACATCGACGTCGACGGTCATGTAGCGGTGGGTTCGGAAGGAACAGAAGGCGCAAAGATCGATGTTTTCGATATCCCGCGACTGCGTGACGACATCAAGAGAGCACGAGCCTTGTAGGTCGCTGAACGAGGCCGGGAAGCTGACTGGAGGTCCAAAATGAAACCGTACCTGCACGAGCAAATCGAGAAGATCATTGACGAGGGTCGAGGCGCGACACGCGACGTGATCGTCCAGATGAGCCCGGAGTCGACCGAATATAGTCGTTTGCTCCAGGCCTCGAGCCGGGCGATCCGCAAGCGGTCTATGTCCACGAGCGCGCGAGAGCTCCTGCCGCCACCGGCGAAGATTCTCAAGCGAAAAGCGCGCCCGAAAGAGAGGCGAACGGAGTTGCGCACCCACACTCAGAGCCTGGCGTCGCAGGTGGCAGCGCTTGCAAAGCCCAGGCGCCCGACACCAAGGCGTGCGGCGGGTCTCAAAAGCCTCGATCCTCTTCTTCAGTCGGAGGGCGTCAAGGTGGCGGCCGCCAAGGAGGCCGACAAGGAAAGGGGTAAGAAGATCAGAAAATTCTGGTCCTCGTCGAGTGCCGCCATGCGGCTCGACAAGGACACCCTCAAGAATCTCCCGGGGCAAGTCGCCAACATCGCCGGGATCTATCCGAATCGACGGATGAAGCTCGCGCCGATCGTCGAAGTCACCCCGGATCGACTTCCGGCCAACGTCGCGGACAACAAAACCAGCGCTTGGGGGCTCAACGCGATCGGAGCGATGTCGGTATGGGGTGCGTATGGGGCCGAAGGGCAAGACGTCAAGGTGGCGGTTCTGGATACGGGGATCGACGCCGACCACAAAGACCTCGAGGACCGTCTGCGAAGCGCCGACTGGGCCGAGTTCGACTTCGATGGTAACCGGGTGGTGGACTCGGAGCCTCACGACTCGGCAAAGCACGGTACGCACGTGGCTGGCACGATTGCCGGCGACGTCCAGAGCGGTCAGTGGATCGGTGTGGCGCCACAGGCAAAGATCGCCGGCGGGCTGGTGCTCAAGCGAGGCGAGGGCACTGATGCCCAGATTCTGGCTGGGATCGAGTGGGCGATCGAGAAGGGGGTTGATGTCATCAACATGTCTCTGGGGGGATTGCGACTCAGTCCGGATGTGTTCGACACATACACTCAGGCGTTTGTCTCGGCGAATCTGGCGGGGATTCCGGTCGTCGTCTCGATCGGCAACGAGGGAAGTCAGACTTCCGGCTCACCGGGGAACGATTTTTGTGCATTTGCGGTGTGGGCGACGGATGTCGAGGACCGGGCGGCGGGTTTTAGCGGAGGGAGGACACAAATCTTCCTCGAGTCGAGAGTGATCGAGCAGGAAACCCTGCCGCTTATCTACTCGAAGCCAGAGCTGGCAGCTCCAGGAGTCGCGGTGAAGTCCTCGGTCCCCGGAAACAGATATGCAATCTGGAACGGCACCTCGATGGCTGCCCCACACGTGTCCGGCGCCATTGCGTTGCTTCTTAGCGCCACCACCATCGGGGAGGTGGATCCTTCGGAGCGAGCGTTTCTGATCCAAGATCTGCTGATCTCTACGGTCGAGGAGCTCGGAGAGTCGGGACAGGATCATCGATACGGATTCGGTCGGATTGATGTTCTCAAGGCGGTCGGCTACGCTTGGGATCTTGGTTACGGCTTCTGAGAGAACGCCGTAACCGGGTGAGAGTGACGGTGGCCGCAACAAAGAAATCGGAGTCCGAGAACCGCGAAATAGAAGCGAAGATCGCCGATGACCGATTGCTCAGATTCGCGGAGAGCAAGTCATCGCGACGAAGGGTCGTGCTTTTGGAGCTGAATCTTCCCAAGCCGACGTTATCGCTGGGCAAGGTTCGCAGGGTGGGAGGTGTGCAGATTCGCAGGAGAAGCTTGAAGCTTTCCGAGGCACAGCGGCGAAAGATCAAGGATGCTACGGCGCGTGTGCAGCGAGACCTCGAGAGCGCAGGTGTCGAGGGCAAGCTCCTGAGGTCTTCGGGAGTTATCCTTGCCAAGGTGTACCCGGATCAGCTTCGACAAGTGGCCGATTCATCGTTGATCAAAGCGATCCACCCAAATCGCAAGTACTCGTAGCACGGGTTTTCGGTCGCGCCGCATACGGCTGGTGTCAGCCGGGGACGACCCACCGCGACGTCGGGAAGCGCGCGCGAAGCGACCTGGGGCAGGTGCGGCCACTGTGCCGACAGCGAGACAGACACCGTGGGCGCTACGTCAATGCACGCAGGCAAGCCGGCTGCGCGCCAGCACACGGCCTGTAGTGTCCAGCGGCGGATGCGATCGCGGGGGCCATCGCGCTTACTCTGGGCCTTGCCGACAGGGGCAGAGTCGTTCCAATTGCCCGCACCGAGCGGGGCTGAGTGGCTTGCCAGAGGGCCACTATGTCAATCGTGGCGAGTATGTCCGATAAGGGCGGCAGATCGAACCTTTCGTCGCTGCAATCGGCGCCAGAGGCAAGGTTGCGACATGCGTTCGCGTTCTGTTGGAGACCAGGACCGGTTTGGTTGGCCTCTGGGCTGCGCCAAGGCTGCCGGGCATCGGGCCGTTCTTTCGCTGAGTTCCCCGACACGCTGGGATTGGCTGCTACAGCAAATCCGTTTCGATGTTAACGGTCACCGGGAAGTGATCCGAGGCGTGTGGGTACTTCTCCCAGATCCTGAGCGTCTCGCCCGGGTTGGCACCTGCGAAGTCCCGCCGCGGTGCTGCGGCGGACAACCACCCGGCGGTGGCGTTGCGCGAGTAGAGGACGTGATCAATCCACACCTTCCGGTAGTCACCGAAGATCGGATCGCGAAAGCTCGTTGTGTAAATCGAGTCGAGCTTGATAGCCATGCGATCATCATCGTCAAGAGCGTCGAAAAGCGCATTGCCCAAACCCAACTCGGGCTTCCAGACGTTTCCCATCAGACTCTCGACGCCACTCGTATTGAGTCGCCGTTCACTAGCATCTAAACCCGGGCCGTCGTTAATGTCGCCACACACCAGAAGGGGGATGTCCTTGGTCGTCGCATCGGTCAGGTAGTGGTCGAGGAACTCGGCTCGAAGCTGGCGGCACTGGGCGACGATCTTCTTGCGATTGGCGTCTGCCTTCGACCACCACTTGGCCCATTCCAAGCTGTCGAAGATCCCTTTGCTCTTCAAGTGCAGACCCATCACTCGAAATCGCTTACCTCCGGCGACCTTGACCTCCGCATAGAGCGGCAGACGCTCGAAGTGGAACTGCTCTTTGATCTCGTCATCATCGCTGTCAAGCAAGAATGGGAGAGTGGCTGTACTCAATCGGCCCGCCTCGCCACCCTGCCCAGCACCGACATGGAAGCGCTCAAGAGGAGGATCATCGAACTTGTTCCCGTCTGTGCGGACCGCTATGCCAATGATCTGAGACGAGCCCTTGGTCGGCTGGACGTCGCAGGTCCAATTGCCAGCTACGTCGGTGTCGAAGAAGAGCTGTAGCTCATCCGTTTTGTTGGGCCCCTCGACGATAGTGACTACGTCGACATTCAACTCGTTGAGGACACCGGCGAGCGACTGACGCCTTTGGCTAACGGTCGGGTTGCTTCGGCTGCCGGGGTTTGGGCCGCGAACCAATGCATTGTCCGACTTGAAGGCTCCGGTACCCGAGTCGAACAAGTCGTTCATCCATTCCATGTTCCATACCGCGGATTTGATGATCGCCACGAGAGTCCTCCTCCTAAAGTGCCAGGCACCAGTATCCGAACTCGATCGGACTGTTGTCGGCGGTTTGCATCACGCAGCTGACATGAGAGTGGCTCCGGCGCGTCTGCAACCGGACGGTTTCGCAGAGATAGTCAGCCTCCCGCAAGTTCTTGTACGCTGAACGCCAGGGCGCAGGTGATGTCGGCCGAATAAGCACTGTCCACTACGGTGTCAGCCGTGGTGTGGTAGTCCGGGTTCGGGTCCGCTACGGCTTCCGCCGGCAAGTTGGCGAAGTAATCCTCGGAGACGAGCACTGCCGGATACCCCTGCTGGTGGAACGCGGCGTGGTCGCTGCGGTTGATCGCGCCGTCGAAGAGGTCGCGGTCGGTTCCGCCGTAGACGCTCGTTCCTTTGTAGATTTGGGCCGGAGCCAGCTGACCGAGGCACTGCGACCACGTGGCAATCGTCTCCGCGACCGGAACGCTGAGATCGCGCACGGCGGCGTCGGTGTAGCCGGCGTGGATCTCGTAGATCCGGTTAGCGTCGCTGTTGTACCCCATCATGTCGGCGCAGACGACCGCCTTGATCGGCGCCCCGGCCGATTTCATCTTTGCAGCGTAAGCCTTGCTACCGACCAAGCCCTGCTCCTCGGCGTTGAAGAAGCAGAAGCGCACCGTATGGGGCAGGTTCCCCGAATATGCCCACATGTGCCTGGCGACGGCCAGCGTCGCGGCAATTCCCGAGGCGTTGTCGTCCGCTCCTGGGGCGGGATCAGAAAACGGGTCGTATCCGGGTGAGAACCCTGCGGTCGAGTCGAAGTGGCAGCCCACGATAACAATCTTTGAGCCCAGTCCGCCAACCAGGCATGCCTTCCTCCACCATGGGTACGATTCCCGCAGCTCGAAGATGTGCTCGAGTCGGCTGCGAAGCCGGCGCGGTTCGGGCCGGTCCAGCGCGCGACTCTCCGATTCGAGTCGCTCCAGCCAATCCCCGCCAACGATCTCCGAAACCTCCTTGAGCCATGGGTCAGGCGGGTCGGGAAGCGGGTAGCGGACGAAGATCTCGCGCAGCTCTTCGAGGAACCAGGGTTCGATCTGGAAATAGCCGCTGCCTGGTAGATCGGCGATGACATTCTGCAGAATCCCACCGTTGTGGCTAAAGTCGTGTGTGTAGGCGCAGTAGCCGATCGATCTCAGCTCATGCAGCAACGCGTTTACGACCCGGGCGTTGTCCGGATGGCTGATGTGCCGGGACACGATCGGCCCCGAGGAGTCGAGCGGTGAGGCGCCGGAGTAGCGGTCCACGTCGGCCTGAAACGAGGCGTCACTCACCGGGCAGACCAAGCTCAGGAGCTTACCCTTCAGATGGTCGTAGGTGAGCTTGGTCACCTTGGCCTTTTCGATCGGCCACCGGCCTAAGGCCAGGCGTTCGGCACGGAGCCTGTCATCCGGTTGCGGCGCGGGCTTGAGGAGGCTCGGGTGGGGCGCCAGAAGTTGGAGATGACCGTGCGCTCCGCGGACCTCGAGCGACTCGGCGGATCGGTCCCAGCCGACTCCCGTTAGTATGCGCTCGGGCTGGGAAGCCAGCAGGCGGCAGTCGAGCTTCGCTGCCGCGGCACGCTGATCGGGCCCGTCGAGCCGGATGAACATCGGATCTTCGGTTGCCAGGTCGAGGGGAACAAGGTCGAAACCGAGACCGAGCGCGACAGCCTCGGTCAGTGTGGCCGAAGTCCCGGCTCCGAGCACGCACCACGCATCTTCGCCGGTCCTCTCGAAGAAGTAGGGCACTAAGTTCGGCAGGTTCCCTAGGCGACGCCGGCTACCGCGAAGTCGGAGAAACCGGACATCGCGATCGCGAATGAAAAGAGCGGCCACGGCCGGGCCGGGTGCCGCCCGGTACCCCCGCCGGACCGCGTGGCCTCTCAGGACCCGATCGGCGGACACGAAGAGCGTGCTTGCAGGATCCGCGTCCCCAAGTGAATCGAGCCGCTCGGGCGCTTCGCTCGGGCGCTTGCCCATCGCGAAGACGCCGTCGCACCAGACGAGGTGCTGCTCGAGGGCGCTCAGGTTTCTTTCCGACCAGGAGCCGGGCACCAGCACTACGAGTCGGGAGCCCGCTCCCTTGAATCTGTCGAGGGCCTCCTCGGTACCCGAGGCAAGGTCGACGCCAACGAGCTCGGGATCACTCTCGTTTTCGACCAAGCGCAACGATCCGAAGAGGTGGTCGAGCACCATCGCAACATGCTGGAAACCAGGCTGTTGTTTCATTCCGATTCCTCCCTCGTGCCAGATCCTCAATGCCGCAAGGTGTGCTCAGGTCGGATCTCCGTACTTCAAGTGCAGGACCCTGGCTCCCCAGCAGCGACGCACGGCGACCACGAAGAGGTTGTCGTAGTCCGTCTCGGCCAGGACGCCGACAGGATCACCGCCCAACTCCTCGATGATCTCGGTCACCGTGTTGCTGTGGCCTGCGACAAGGACGACGCCACCCGCGTGCTCCGAGCGTAGGGTGTCGGCGAGTGCGGCGGCGTCGGTCGCGGAGTATTCGATGATGGCCAGCCCGTGAGCGGTCGCCGTGGGCTCCACGGTCTGGTGGGTCCGCAGGAACTGGGTCGCGTAGACTGCATTCACGCCGGCGTCCCCGAGAACGTGCGCGAGCGTCTGGGCGCGGGCCGTACCAGCCGGACTCAGTGGAGGGTCGCTGCCCGCCGAGCTCTTCTCGGCGTGCCTCACGACGAGGACCGTGCCGACGGGAGACCACCACCAGCAGTACGAGCAGTAGATGGCGTAGATGGAGACGACGGCGACCGCGGCGATCGCCAGATAAGCGATGCCTCGAATTAGCGTCTTGGGTTTGTCGGACATGACGAGCCTCCTCGGGAGTAAGGTTGCTGATTACTACGCATCGAACCTCGTCACGGCTTGAACAACAGGCCGATCTGCAGCTGCACGAACTCCAGATCCGGCGAGGCCGTCAGGACGCTGTGGTAGTTTGCCGTGGCCTCGAACGCCAGGTCGGGGCTCAGTTCCCACGCCGCTCCCAGACCCACGTTGGCGCCGCCCTCGGCGTCGCCGGGGTCGAGTAGGTAGAGGCCGCCGCCGCCGTTGACGAAGACGTCGTAGTCGACGCCGTGGTGGAACACGTGCTTGAGGTTCGCCAGCAGCATCCAGACGTCCAGGTCGGCGGCTCCGGGGACGCCGTCGAAGCCTTCCCAGCCGAAGCGCAGATCCCAGGCCAGGTCGGGCTTGATGGGGAAGACCCGGTCGAGGTTGACGGTGAAGCCGGGGTCCAGGAAGTTCGCCGCTGTGCCCTGCGGGTCGACCCAGCCGGCGTGGAGGCTCCAGGCCGCTCGCGTCGCCGGCCCGGCGAACGGGAAGACCTCGGCGGGGATCTCGACCTCGGTGCCGAAGATCTCCGTCGAGCCGCTCACCGAGCCGGGAATGGTCGTCGTGAAGACCTGGGTGTAGGTGCCGTCGAGCCGGTCCTCGACCTCGTCGGTCACCGCCTCGGCGCCCTCGAGCTCGATGATGATGCTGGAAGCGTAGCCGGGGCCCAGGTAGTTGCCGAACTCGTCCTTGGGGACGACCACCACCTCGAACCGATCCTGGCCCTCGATCGGGTCGAGGATCCGGACGTCGAACTCGGTGGCTCGGGCCTGGCGCAGGACGACGGTGGCCGAGGCGGTCTTCTGGCGGCTGAAGGCGCCATGGAACTCGGACTCGCCAGCCACCGTGAAGTGGAACTGGTACTCACCGGGGACGTTGGTGTCGGTGAACAGCGCGCTGAACACGCCGTCGCCGGTCTGGGCGTCGCCGTGCTCGGCCGAGCCGTCGTCGAAGAACGGCACCTGGTTGCGGATCGGGACCAGAGCGGCCGCCCGGGCCGGGTCGCGGAAGAGCGCCTCGTAGGTCTGCATCAGCGACGAGCCGGCCAGCTCCTGGGCGCCGAGCTGGGCTGTGACGGCGGCCCGCTGTGCATCGGTTACCGGCACGGCGTGCAGCAAGTTGCCGATCGCCTCGCGCGGCCGGTCGACGCTGACGACGATGGAACTCGGCGCGATCCGGCGACCACCCTCGGTGACCTCGATCTGGAGCGGGATCGCCTGACCGGTGAGGACCACCGGCCGCTCGATGGCGAAGTCGTATTCCAGCGCCGCGTCATCGACCAGCAGATAGGTGCGGTAGAGGATCGGTACGGCGCCGCTGGCCACGCGCTCCACCCTCACCCTCCAGTCGCCGGCGAACGGCAGCGGTCCGGGAGTCGGCTGCGTGCCGCGCAGGAAGAGTGGGAAGTGGAAGGTGACGCGGTGAAACGAGGCGCCGGACGTTACCTGCCCCGAGACCTCCTGGCCGTTGGGCGCGAAGAGCCGCAGCCGCAGATCGCCCGGCTGGCCGGTGCCGCCGCTCCATGAGAGCAGGAAGGCGGCGCGATAGGCCGAACCGTTGATGCCGAAGGTGTGCTCAGCGCTGCCGCCGGCGGGGAGTGAGCCGGTCTCGTAGCCCACCAGCTCGACGGTGTCGCCCTGCAGGGCGGTCACCAGGCTGTTGGTCAGGAAGTTCTCCAGTTCCACCTGGGGCACGCAGGTGTGCTGGTGGAGCCCACCGGTCTCGTCGGAAACGGCCGCAAGCAGCTCGTCGTAGGTCGTGCCCGGCCCGGAGCCGACGGACAGGGTGTGCATCGGAATCCCGAACGAATCGAGATAGACTCCGGGCTGCTCAGGTACGG
>JAAENP010000354.1 GCA_024224155.1 bacterium | reverse complement strand
GTAAGGCCGGGGAGGATTAGCTGGTAGTTCCTGGCTGTGCCGCAAGCGCGCTGATCTTCAGATCTTCTTCCGGACGCCCGTCCGGAGTACTTCGGCGAAGCGAAGGGCTGAGAGCCAAGCCGGTGGGGCGCTCACCCCCGGTCGTCGAATCGCTCGCTGAACATACCGTGTCCGCCGGTCCGGCATTTTCTTCGCACGTCATGTTCAGTTCCAGACATGGCGTGTCGATTTCGGGCCGGAATCAGCCCGGGCTGGGTTCTGGGAACAAGTTTCCCATGCCGCGAATAACCATCTCTGGATTCTGAGTAGGTTATTCAGCCGTCGAGAAAGTCCTTCGCAGGGCCCTGAGAGGGTCTTTCCGGCGCCCGGAACTTCGGTGTCAGAGGTCTGACGACGTCATTCCCTCTCGAGCCATGAACACACCATGTTCACCGGAACGACTCTCCTGGCCGGGAAAAGACGTTGTCAGACGGCTGCACAGGACATTTCCGGCGCGGGAATGTCGTTCCCAGGCACCGGACAGGGTCTTCTCGGAGCCGCGAGAGACGTTCCGGGACCTCTGAGAAGGACATTTCCGGCGTCGAGAGCTCCTTCCCAGGCGACGCTTCGCATCGTCGCGCGACCGCCTCGGCGGTCGCTGCTGCCTGCCGCGGGGGTTGGCAGCCCCGTAGGGGCCAATCGGCGCGAGTATCGGCGCTGTCGGCGGCGCGACGATCACTTAACTTGGGCCGAAGCGTGTATGCCCAGGGGCGCTACCGCACCTCGCACAGGCAGTGGGCGTAGACCCCGTGAGGGTCGTCGAATTGGAGCAGCATCTCGGCCTGGTCGTGGATGTAGTCGGCGACCAGCTCGCCGAGGCGGGGACGGATGCGCTGGCGGCTCGCCGGCTGGTACCAGTCGGCGGTCCAGGTCAGGAGATCGACCAGCATCTGGTCCTTGAAGTCGAGATCTTTCTCCAGGTAGTCGACCCGGTAGTCGTCGCCGATCTCGGCCAGCGCGGCGGCCGAGGCGATGGCGTCTTCGAGGCCGCCGAGGT
>JAAENP010000353.1 GCA_024224155.1 bacterium | reverse complement strand
GGTCCCGAAACGGGCTTCTAGTCAATGGCGTGGCCGCGCGTTCCCCCTGTCTCCACAGTTTGGGACCGCACCCAACGGATCCTACATCCCTGCCCGGTGGGCGCCCCGAAAGTACCTCGAGCCGCTGCTTGGCCCCGGCGTCGAGCACGCCATCGAACAGTATGTCTGCCCCGATCGCGAACTGCTGGCGATCCTGCAACTTTTCCGGGCGCAGCGGCAGATCTTGTACCGCTTCGCCATCGAAGAGGGCCCGAAAGTGGCCGAAGTCGAGGTCACCATGCCTTCGGGTCAGAGCAAGACGATGGAGATCTACAACGACACCGTGATGGGCTACAACAAGTCGGGCGATGAGGTCATTCGGATTACTGTCGAGGAGCCCACTTTCGAGAGATCAGCGGAGCATTTGAACTCGATATGATCGGAGACGCCAGTGGCGAGCCAGCCGTTTACTGAGAAGATTGTCGACGGGACGGTAGAGATGGCCCGGGGACATCTGTACACATTCCTGGCGAGCACCCTTGCCGACCCTTCCGGCGAGCCATTCGATGTCGCCGTGGATCCCAAGCGGCAAGCGGTCGCGACAGCCGCTGCCGATCTGCTCCGCTCGGAAGCTCCCGAGCAGATGGAGCTTGCGCCGATTGAGCGCCTCCCGGGCGAGCTGGATCTTCGGGCCATGGTCCAGGAGCTGCAGGTGCCCCGGCAGGCGCTGGTCACCGAACACCAGAACGTCTTCGGGCTGTTGTTGGGCAAAACGGCGCCACCAAACGAGACCGAGTACTGCCATTCGAGGGACTCGTTCTATCGCGCCGGGGAACTGGCTGACATCGCGGGCTTCTACCGCGCCTTCGGACTGGAACGCGACGCCGTGCGGCGGGAAAGGGCTGATCACCTCTCACTCGAGCTGGAATTCATGGCCCATCTCATCGCAAAAGAGATTCTCGCGGAGAACTCT
>JAAENP010000352.1 GCA_024224155.1 bacterium | reverse complement strand
GCGACGACGCCCAGGCGCTTCAGCGTCGCCAGCATGGTGGAGCCCTTCATCGGGCCGCCGTTGTCGGCGTGCAGCACGATGCCGTCGGGATCCAGATCGTGGCGCTGGCAGGTCTGCTCGAAGAGCTCCGCGGTATCTATTTAGCGGGTACTTGAGTCCTGTAGAGAAGATCCGTGAGACGGTTTCGCGCTTCTGTCGCTAAGGCGCTATGCCTGCTCCCGCTTGCGCGAGATCGGGGGCATGGTCCGCGGCTGGCGGCGGAGGGTGGAAGCATAGCTGTTCGAAGTGTGCGTCGTCGTTTCTGGGATTCGGTTGCTCAAGGTATGTACGATGCCGGGGGCTCGTCGCTGGCCGCGTGTTTCTCTGGAAACGGTCGGGGTAGGGATGGCAGGGAGGCAACAGGCACATAGACTGATGCCTCCCTTGCGTGGAGGTTAGCAGCCGTTGCTCAGAGTACGGGTCGTGTGGGCGCAGCGTCAGGTAGCGGCAGAGGGGGAGACCGGGCTGGATTGGCAGGAAGGTCCTCAGGCAGGAGGTCTTTGGCGACGGTCGGT
>JAAENP010000351.1 GCA_024224155.1 bacterium | reverse complement strand
GGGCGGTCACCAGGCTGTTGGTCAGGAAGTTCTCTAGCTCGACCTGCGGGATGCAGGTGTGCTGGTGCAGGCCCTCGGTCTCGTTGGAGATGGCCGCCAGGAGCTCGTCGTAGGTGGTGCCGGGCCCGGAGCCGATGGAGAGGGTGTGGATCGGCACGCCGAAGCTGTCCAGGTACTCGCCGGGCCGCTCGCCCACCGTGGGCGAGTCGCCGCCCCAGGCGGCCGGATCGTCCACCACCTCGTGCTCGTCGACACCGTCGATGTCCACGTCGCCCACCGAGACGATGGACGGGTTGACGTTTTGGATGCCGTCCGAGAGCACCACCATGTGGCGCTTGCGGATGTCATTGTCGAGGCCGTCCAGGCCCGAGATGACGCCCGGGCCCAGGGCGGTGTAGATGCCGGTGGGCCGCGTGTCCACGTCGGCCAGGATGGCGGGTTTGTTCGCCAGCAGGTCCTCAAGCAGCGGCGTCGTCCGCGGATCGGCGTCGTCGTCGAAGTACATGATGCCGATGCGGTCGCCCGAGACGGCGAACGGCTCCCAGGCGTTGAGAAAAGCTGGCACCGACTGCTTGAGGATCTGCAGCTTGACGTCCTGCGGCGGGTCGTCACAGGCCTCGGGGCTGTTCATGCTGTCCGAGAAGTCCAGTACCAGGGCCATGTCCAGCAGCGGGCGGCAGTCACCGGCGGGCTCGTCGAAGCTCTCAACGAATAAGCCGGTCGTCGGCGTCTGTGCGCCGGTGCCCATGCCCCGCTTGGCAAAGCCCTCCCAGATGCGGCACAGGTTGGCGCCGTCGGTGCGCGCCAGATCGGCCATCAGGATGGCGTCCCGGGCCTCGATGAAGGTCGGCCCCTGGGCCAGCAGGAACATGCTGTCGACGAGCAGCTGGAGGGCCAGCTCGTTGCCGATCGCGAAGCCGTAGTCCTGAACCAGGTTGGAGCGGACCTCCCAGAATGTTACGGCCCAGATCTCGCCCGTGTCGTGAATCGCGCCGATGTCGTCGTCCAGCCAGGGACTGACCGGCGGCGTGGCTTCGCAGCCGGCGGAGGGGATTGGGGTCACGTCGTAGGTTGACGCCTGAATGTCCGCCAGTGTGTAAGGGTTGGTGCACAGATCCGTGGTGTAAGGGTAGTGGCGAATGCCGTAGTGGTAGTTGTCATCCCAGTTGGCTGGGGTGCCAGTGAATTCCGCCGGATCCAGCTCGAAGGTGACGTAGCCGGCGACGACGTAGGTGCCGTCGATGGGGTCGCCAGGCCGGCCCAAGAGCAAGTAGGCCATGATGTCGCCGTAGCCTTCACCGAGGCCTCCGGCCTGGCTTCCCCCGTCGAGGCCCCTGACGTTGGGGCCCCCGATGATGCGGTGGCCAGTGCCGTGGGTGAACTCGTGGAACAGGACCTCGGCGTCGAAGCCCGAGTCTCGGTCGGGGGTCGGCCCGGTCCAGGTGTAGGCGCTGAGCCGCGGGCAACAAGTCCCGTCGGCCGGTGGGGTGTAGAAGCCGGAGTTGTTGGTGCCGACGTGCAGGCGTGCCTTCATCCGATCTCCCGCCACCCCGCTTCCTGTGAAGTTGACGGCCTGGAAGTTGCCCGCCGCCTCGTCGAAGCCCAGCTCGTAGAGCCGGTCGTGGTACCAGTTGGCCAAGAAGAAAACGTTCGTCGCGGCCGCGTCCTCGTTGGCAGAATCCTCAGGCGCGAGCGTGAAGTCCGCGGGGAAGTCGAAAGTGCGCGTCATCTCGCCATCGATGTCGACCATGGTGGCGGTGGGTTGCTCCCCGGGGTCGGCGTCGGAATCGAAGTCCAGGTCGACGAAGGCGATCACGTTGTTGCCGGTGGTGGTATCGGTGCCGGCGGGAATCCAACCGTCTGGCGACAGGGTTGGGTCGCCATTGGTCTGCACCAGTACGGCCGGGATCTCAGCGCCCTGGGAGCCGTCGGGGGTGGCGGGGCCAGGGCTCAGAGGGGCCGGGCTGTCGAACGGCTGCATGTCGTCCTTTGGATCAACCGTCGGCGAATCGAGGAGCTCCGCGTACACTAGCCATTGGGGCGTATCGAAGTCGGTCATTGGCTCGCGCAAGAGGACATCGCCGTCGATGGCATCGATCAGGACCTGGTACATCAGGTCGTGACCGGCCGCGCCAATCAGAACCTCCCAGACTAGTCGCACCGCGTTCTGGGCGACCACGAAGTAGATCAACCGTACCGGCGCGTCGTCCTGGAACTCGCTGCCGCCGGCGAACCTCTGGCGCCGCTCGTCGCCCTGTGCGGCCTGGATCTGTGGATGCTCGGAAGCGGTGAAGTCCGCGTTGACACTGGCGGCGGAGCGCTCCACCGCCTCGATGGCGGTCAGGTTCGGCTCGGCGGTGTTCACCGCCGACGAGAGCTCCGGCACCACCTCACCGGCGAGGCTGACCAGCTGGTTCTCGGCAGTTACCATGCCGACCAAAGAGGCGGGGTAGACCTGGCGGCCCTGGAAGCGCTGGTCGAGGGCGACGTGGCGCACCGGAGCGATACGTCGGCGCAGCCGTGGCGAGCCCTGCGACGGGGCGTCGCGTGAGGTCGCTAGCGACTCCACGTCGGCGCCGGCCAGCCGGAAGAGCGCCTGGTTCTGCGCCACGAAGGAGCGCAGGATCTGCGGCGCCTCGGCGTGCTCGGGGGCGGTGAGGAAGCCGTCCAGCGTGTACAGCGTGCGCGGAGTACCGGTGAGCGGGTTCCAGCGCAGGCGGAGATTTGGGTACCGCGAGCGGATCAACTCCTCGGCCTGGCGCTGACCAGGAGTGACGAAGGCGTCGGCCAGCCCGGAGGCGGGCATGTTGGCCTGCCGAGCGTCAATGACTGGCAGAGGAGCGGCCCTGGGCCGTACCTGTGCCGCTAGAAAAGCAGGCGACAGAAGCGTCCCGAGCAAGACAGCTACGGTTAGCCTGGCTACGTTCGCGGCGATGATTCGACGAAAAGTGGATCGGTTCATTGATCCTCCCAACTCCTTGGGGTTGCTCTGCCCTTCTCTGTGGCCATCCGGTGAGTGGTTTCGGCCCCGCGTGGAGGGTCGAAACCCGTAGGTCCATTTCCGTACCGCAGTTCTGAAACTCCGCTCGCGCAACTGGTGCTGAATCCTCTCGACGGTGTGGCGCCCCTCGTCCGACGCGGAGAGTGGTACCTTCTGCGCCCAGTCATCGATCTCGCGGCGTCGCTCCGTGCCCCGAACCTCCTCGGTACGGACCAACTGCACCAGTGCCTTGTTGCTGCGACGCAAGATTTGCCGCAGTCCACCGTCCAGCTTTCTCAGGGCGGTTTCATCAAGGTCATTGAACGGCGGCAATTCCGATCCCTGTTTGCCCACGATAGGCGCTCCTTTCTAGGCGGGTCGGGGCCCCTTCGAGCACACCGACGGGCGCCACAGCGCATGTGCGTGCTGTCGCGTGAGGCCGCTTAGTGCGGTCGAAGCCAGCGACTCATGGAACCCATCCGGCTCTTACCCACTCACGGGACTCACAACCCACCAAGTTCCGTGTATCGCACCACGAGCGAAAGACACAACACCCCTCTAGGTGGGCCTGCAACCGCCTTTTTAGGCAGACCAGAGGACCACCCTGTTCATTTAGGTGGGGCGAGTTGCTCCAGCTGGCAATGGTATGAGGCGGCGATTGATTGAATCCTATTTATGTAGTACGATGTTCCGTCGACCACGATCCGCTTGGGACTGGCCCCCACGAAATACCGGAAAGGAGCGTCGGACTTGGATCATCGGACTTCAAAGACACATCTCGGGACCGGCGCACGCGACCCGCAAGCTCTTCTCAACCAGGCTCAGACCGCCTCGCTAATCGGCGTCTCTGAGCGTACGCTCGAGTGTTGGCGCTGGAAAGGGAATGGCCCGGCGTTCGTGAAGATCTCGAGTCGGGCCGTTCGGTACCGGCGTCAAGACATCGAGCAGTGGGTGAGCGAGCGGATTCAGCACTCGACGAGTGAAGAGCTCCCCAGGTGAGCAGCTCGCGCAAGCGACGCCCGCGATCTCAGGCCCGAACTCGAGGCCATCTAGAACTTCCCGAGAGCCCCGAGCTCGAGCGCGCGGTACTCGGTGGTCTGCAGCATGCGGACGATATCGGGGCTACTCTGGCGCGCCTGGAACCGGCTGATTTCGCTTCCGAGTGCCACCGAACGATCTTCCGCGCAATCCAGGTTCTCGCCAGCCAAGGTCGTCGCGCGGACATCCCTCAGCTTATCGACACGCTCGAGCAGGCCGGCGACTTGGTCGACGTCGGCGGCCGCGCATACATCGCCTCGCTGGATCTCAACCTCATTCCTTCCAACCTCGATGGCTACATCGACCGCCTGAAAGAGCTCCGCGCTCTTCGACAGGCCGCGGTCTCGGCCGAGAAGTTCCTCGGCGAGCTGGGAGACTCGGTGCCGGCGCGGATCCCGGAGGCGCTGGCGGCACTCGAGGCTCGTCTCGGGAACGCATCGGCATTTGCCACCTCGGCCGAGCGCAACCAGTTCCGGCCTCTCGCTGAGGTCACGCCCGAATCTGTGGAGTTCCTCTGGAAGCCCTATCTGCCGGTGGGGAAGCTAACGCTCCTCGAGGGCGACCCGGGCCAGGGTAAGAGCTTCCTCGCGGCAGCGATCGCGGCCAGCGGATCGCGCGGCCATGACCTCCCGGGCGCAGGCGCCTTCGAACCCTGGAACACTCTGATCCTGACTGCGGAAGACGGCCTGGCGGACACGCTTCGACCGCGGCTCGATCGGCTGGGAGCCGACGTCGACCGGATCTTCGGCGTCGAAGACCTCCTGGACCTGAGCGCACCCCAAGGCCTCGGAGTCCTCGAGCGGGCCATCCGTGAGCGAGAGCCGCGCCTCGTCGTCATCGACCCGGTGGTCGCCTACGTCGGAGCCCGAACCGACCTCCATCGAGCGAACCAGGTCCGGGCCGTCCTCGGGCCCTTGGCGCGGCTGGCGGCGAAGACCCGCACGGCGGTCGTGGCGATCCGGCACCTGAACAAGTCTCAGGGCACCCACTCCCTCTACCGCGGGCACGGGTCGATCGACTTCACCGCGGCGGCCCGGAGCGTGCTCCTGGTCGGCTCGGACCCCGAGGACGCCGAGAACCGGGTGGTCATTCACCTGAAAAGCAATCTGGCGCGACTTGGCCGCTCGCTCGCCTACACGATTCGGCAAGGCGTCTTCGCCTGGTCGGGGTGGAGCCAGCTGACGGCGTGGGATCTCCTCCAGGACGACCGCACCGCCGAGGAGCGCACGGCAATCGGGGAGGCCAAGGATTTTCTGGTGGAGCTTCTCGCCGATGGACCGCAGGCCTCGAAGGATGTGCTCCAGGGGGCGAAGGCGGCCGGGGTGTCGGAGAAGACCTTGAGGCGCGCCAAGAGCCAGCTCAAGGTCAAGGTGAGGAAGACCGGGTTTCAGGGCAAATGGTGCTGGGCTCTCCCGGGAGCTGAGAGTTCGAAGGTGGCCATGGAACCCAAAGATGGCCAAGAAGGCCATAAGGGTAGGGATGGCCATCTTTGGGAGAAGCGGGCGAGATCGGATGAGAGCCGGCCCGCCTAGCGAGCTTCGGTGGAGCGGGTGAGTGGTGGTCGTTGGGAGGCTCGAGAGCGCAAGAACCCAAGCTGCAGTGAAATCGGTGTTTGATCGGGAGCAAGCAAGACCGACAGGCCCCCGAACGTGTTACGTCCGGGTCCCCGTCGGATGCTTGCCCGCCCCGCTCCGGGTTCCCCTTCGCGGTCTCGCAGCCCTTCGAGTGCTCGGAGCGGGAAGACACGGCCACTCTCCGCGGCGAACATTCTCCCGCGGGAAAGTCCGTGGCGTGATCGCGTGAGGCGGCGCGAACGACTCCGCACTGTGGTCCGCTCCGTCCGGTGGGGCGAGGACGAATGGCGCACAGTTCGCTTCGAAGCTCGCCGACGCGGACTCCGCCCGGTGAGCTACATCCGGGCGGCCACACTTCGCGAGTGGCCCGATCCTCCGCGGGCGCCCCGAACGGGCCGCACGCGGTTCTCAGAGCCCCGGTCCGTCCGCCGGGGGATCCGCTTCCACCCGGAGGAGTTCGCCCGCATCGAGCGGATGGCGACGACCCTGGGCATGCCGCCCAACCGCTTCATCCGGGAGGCCGCTGTCGGCTACCGGCTCTCCTCCCGGGCCGACGAGGAGCTGATCTACCAGCTCGCCAGGATCGGCCAGAACTTGAACGAGCTCACCCGGCACGCTCATACCATCGGGCGGCTCGACGCCGAGCGCCTCGAAAGCCTCGACGCCCGGCTCCGCACCGTCCTCTCCCGGCTCCTGTGATCGGCAGCCGTCCCGTCACCGGCCGGGGGTTCGGTGGCCTCCAGAACTACCTCCTCCACGGCAGGAACGGCGCTTCCCCGGACCGCGCTGTCTGGACGTCGACCCGGAACCTCGCGATCAACAAACCCGAGCAGGCCGCACAGGTCATGCGGGCGACCGCGAGCCGCGCCCTGCGCGGCACTGAGACGCCCGTCTACCACCTCTCGGTGAGCCTGGCGCCTGGCGAGAGCCTCGACCGGCCGGCGCTAGATCGG
>JAAENP010000350.1 GCA_024224155.1 bacterium | reverse complement strand
GCGCGCGGCCGACGCGTGGCTGGCCGAAATGGACCGGCGCGGCGTGCCCTGCGCCCCGATCAACAGCTACGCCGAGATCCTCTCCGACCCGCAGGTCGAGGCGATGGGGCTGGTGCGCCCCCTGACACTTCCGAACGGCGTGGAGACGCGCAGCGTCGGCTTTCCCATCGCGATCTCGGGCTACCGCTACGAGACCTACCGGCCGCCGCCGGAGTTCGGCGCGCACACCGAGGAGGTCTTCGCGGACTGGGGCGAAAAGGAGGAAAAGGGGTGACCCCCTTTCTCCCCGGCCGCGCGACCTATGTCGGCCACTTGAAATCGAGATTGCGGGCTTGCAGGAAATCGAGCTCGGCCGTCGTGCTGTAGGCCTTCTGCTCGCCACGGAACTTGTTCAAGCTTTCGAACACCTTCTTGCTCAGCGCGTTCTGCTGGATGAACTCGGAGATGACCTCGCCGGTGGTCTGCCCGATCTGCTGCAGCTGGTCGTTGCTGAGCCGGCGCACCTGAACGCCGTGCTGGTTCACGAACAGCTCGAGCACCGGGCCCGAGCGGCCCTTGAACTCGCTCAGGATCACCATGTTGGCCGCCTGCGCGGAGGCGTTGACGATCGCCTTGAGATCCGCCGGCAAGCCGCTCCGGGCATCGAGGTTCACGAACAGCTCGAGCGACGTGGCCGGCCCATGCCAGCCCGCCGAGCAGTGCGCCGAAGCACCGGCCCATGGTCATCAGCTTCAGCAGCTCCTCGGCGACGCGCGAGTGCTCCAGCATGACCCCCATGAATACGAACAGCGGCACGGCGACCAGGACCTCGTTGCCCATGACGCCGAAGAACCGGCCCGGAATCGCGCTATAGAAGAACAGGTCGAAGATGTCGAGTATACCGCGACTCTTTGAGAATGCGAACTCCCAGAGGAAGCGAGAAATGGTTTGCCAAAGCTGATTTTTGGGATTCTTGTGGGCACATGATTCGCGCAGGATTCTTGAACACGACGGAACGGGAAGAGCTGATCGAGTTGGCTCGCATGGGTTCGGTGGAGCATCGGCTGGCGCGGCGCGCCAATTCTCTTGTGCTGCTCGACCGGGGGATGAGTTGCGAAGATATCGGGTCAGTGCTTCTGCTTGACGACGATACGGTTCGGGCCTGGTACCGGCTCTACATGGAAGACGGGCTCGAGGGTCTGGCCGGGTTCGGCTACGAGGGCAGCGCCTGTCATCTGAGCGCGCGCCAGCAGGAAGAGCTTCAGGCATGGGTTGGCGAGACCTTGCCGCGCACGACGCG
>JAAENP010000349.1 GCA_024224155.1 bacterium | reverse complement strand
GATCAGCCCGACACACATCGACATACGTTGATGCCCCCCGACAGCCCCCGACACAGGCTGATGCCCGTCGACACAGGCTGATGCCCGTCGACAGCCCCCGACAGCCCCCGAAACCTCCCCGACACTCGTCGATGCCCCCCGGCAGCCGTTGATGCTCGTCGAGGCTCGTTGACGCCCCCCGACACCCCATCGACTCCCCTGACACCCCGCACAAAAAAAGGGGGGCGGTCTCCCGCCCCCCATCCCTAGCAGGTATCTATACCCGCTAGGGCGTTAGAACGCCATCTTGAGGACCTTCCCGGCCTCCCGGTCGATGTACACCCGGCGGTCCGCGAACCTCTCCGTCTGGCTGAGGCGGGTCAGCCCGGCGGTCATCCCCCAGTAGGTCATCGGGTCCCCGTCCTCGTGCGACTCGCAGACGTCGTAGGCCGCATCCAGCATCCTCTTCGAGATGTCCACCTTGCCGAACAGCGCGTCCAGCACGCCCTCCTTCGACCCGGCGATCCTCTTCGTCCGGGCCGTCAGCAGCTTGGCCTCCGTCTCGTCCACGGCCTCATCGGAGAAGTCGAGCAGCCGCTCGTCCACGTCGAAGAAGAACTCCCCTATCCGGCCCATGCCCCCCACGTGAGAGATCCGGAGCTCGTGCACGTCCTCGGCGTCCCACACGATGTGGTTGCCGCACGTGAAGTCGTACAGGAACGTCTGGACGCCCAGAGACTTGTCCCCGACCTCGCTGTTCCAGAAGAACGCGCCTCGGCTCAGGTAACGCCCAGGACCCGCCTGGATGGTCCGGTCTGGACGAACCTGGAAGATGAAGCAATCATGGTCGCTGGCGTACAGCCCCGCCGGCCCGATCATGTCTCCCGGCTTGATGATGGTCGTGTCCCCGAACGGCGCCAGCTCCTCCTCCGTCGCCGGGTGGTTCCGCTCGTCCGCGCACGCGGCGTAGGCGGGCGGCACCAGCCATCCGTCGAGGCCCTGGATCCGGTCCACCAGCTCCCAGTTCCAGAACCGGGTGTAGTTCGTCGAGGTCACGGCCCGGAGGATCGTCCCTCCGTTCCCCTTGTGGACGAGCAGCTGCGCCATGCTCCGGCTCTCCGGCACCGGCACCTCGGCCCGGACCTTCAGGCCGTAGTTCAGGTTCTGGGCCGCCAGCGTGGCCGGGAGTCCCCTCAGGTAGGAGGCCACCCTTCCGGAGCCGCGCGGCACCGCCAGCCCCACGAGCTGGCCAAATGCCCAGTTGCTCAGCCGAGCCGGGGCATCCTCCGGGCCCGGGGGCACGATCAGCTCGCCGCCGTGTGCCTGCACCCGCAGGTCGGCGTACGCCAGGCTCTTCTCCTCCGCCGTGACGTGGTAGCTCGCGCAGGCCCTGCCCATCTCGACCAGGCTCCCGAACCGCTCGTCTGCGGGCCGCGTGGCCCACTGGTTGCTCGCCTTGTACAGGTTCATCGACATGGTTCTATCCTCCCTGCCCAACGGTGGAGCGCATCCTACCGTGGGCCGCCATTTGGAGCAGGAATGCTCCGCTGCCCGCTGCCGAGAACAGGCCCCGATCCCCATTGACCGAGGCCGACACCCAATGACCCGGCAGCGGGCGGCTCAGTACTCCCGTCACGTCCTCTCCTCCTCCAGCTTTCCGTAGTGGAGGTTCATCACGGCGGGCCGCTCCTCGAGCGGCTCCCCCACCAGCAGCTCCTGGGTCTGCAGGATGCCCCCCCGGATGGCCCTCTCCTTGATGTTCTCGTCCCCCTCGTCCGTGACCCGCAGGTACAGGCCCGGCTTCCTCTTGATCGCCCAGTACCACCTGGCCCTCGCCCAGTTGTGCCCCCGGAACAGGACCCGCACGTACGGCTTCGGGCGAATGCGCTTCATCGGAGAATCCTCCAGGGATACCGCTGCGCCAGAGCCTTCGTGCATCGGGCGCACGTGACCTCCGTGTCTCGGTCCGTCGTTTGATAGTTCTCCTCCAGGTCGGGCCGGTAGCCCCAGGTCGCCCCCTCCATCCGGCAGAGGGGCCGGTCCCTGTACATCTCGGGCCGGTCCGGATCTCCGACCATGTGGACCTTGCGCTTCATCGTCCCGTCCCCTTTGCACAAGGGAGGACCCTGAAGTCGCTGGCCGGGACCTCGATCCCTTCCTTGGCCAGCTCCTCGATCTCCCTCGAGACGATGTCCTCGATCTCGCCCGTCGCCACCCACGAATCGGCTCCGGCCAGGCGGTCCTTCTTCACGTCGGAGCAGGTCGCCCGGTGGATCCGGTAGGAGCCCCTGTGGTAGACGACCACGTACTTCATCGCCCCAGCTCCTTCAGCTCGGCCTGCCATGCGGTCGTCATGTCCTCGGTCACCGGCACCGGCAGCTCGTCCGGGTCCAGGCAGTCGGGGCAGCCGCCCTCGGCGAACTTCCGCGTGAAGGGCCGGTTGCAGTTGACGCAGTTGCGCCCGTCCGTGGCGTCGAAGACCTCGTCGTCGCAGTTGGGGCACTCCCTGAGCGGCACCAGGTCGCCCTCGTCCATCACCTCGTCGCAGGTCGGGCAGGCGTACGCGGCCCCGCACTCGACCTTCTCCAGGTTCTCCTCCAGCTCGTCGATCCGGGCCAGCCTCCGGCTCTCCTTGTCCTTCTTCTCCTGCCTCTGCACGCTCGGCAGCCCCTGTCGGCAGTAGGAGCAGACCTGGACCGCCGTGGCCCCCGCCAGCACCTCGTCCGTCTCCAGGATGGCGTCCCAGTCCTCGGCCTCCTCCGGCACCACGTAGGTGCTCACATTGCCCTCCGCCGTCCCCTCCCTGAGGTGCTCGCAGCTCCTCGGGCTGTCCCCTAGAATCTCCTTCCAGCTCATGACCCCGCCTCCTTCTTGTTTCTCGTGAACCAATCCCGGTTGATCCCGTCGCAGGAGAGCATGTGCCGGCGGATGTTCAGCGGCATGTACACCCCGTAGCAGACCCCGCAGCAAACGCCGTGCTTCCGGAGGTTGTGGGTGTGGTGGCTCGCCCGCCTGGCGGCCATCCTCTCCCTGTGGGTCCCCTTCTTCATCGGCTCGTCCTCTCCCGAATCACCCGCGCCACCCGCGCCCAGTGCGCCGCGACCTTTATCATCCCGCACTCGACCGCCTCGTCCCCGGCGGCCCTTGCGGCCCCGCGAGCGCCGCGACCGAACTTGGTCATGAACCGCTCGGCGGTCTCGAGCGACACCCGCTCCCGCTCCGTCTGTGCGTCCTTCAGCTCCTGGATGCGCTCGCTCATGGTCTTCTTGCTTTCCATCTGCCCGTCTCCTTCTTTCCTTGTCGTCATGCCAATTTATATATACAAGACGCGTTCCAGAATCGGCGGCCACAACCAGAAATACCATTTTTCTTGCCCTTTGCCCTCAGCGGTTTACAGGGGACGCGTTTTGCCCCTTCCTGGAAGCGGTCGAAGCACCACCAGATTTTGTCAGCAGGTAACAGATTTTGTCGGCCACTGCGTCCCCGCAAAGTCAGGTGTCCAGGCGGCTTAGCGCGGCGTTTAAGAATTAAGCTCGAGCGGGGTCTCAAAATTAAAGGATCGGCGAGAAACGTCTCAAAATTAAACGCGATCTCGGGGTTTGCAGACAGCGACGGCCCCGCCCGACACGCAGGCGAGGCCGTTTCAAGATTAAGCGTATGGGCAGATGAGATAGACGATGTCCGTCTCCATGTCCAGCCAGCCGTGTCCCATCTGGCCCGGGTTGAAGACGTACAGATAGGACCGCCCGTTTCTGTGCCGGGTCGGCTCCTCCAGCCCCCCGCAGGCCGCGACCCAGCGGTCGGCCCTGGCCTCCACCGCCTCCCGATACTCCCGCTTGTTCTCGAAGACCTGCTCAGCCGTGTAGCCGCTCATCGTCCCGTCCTCCCCGTCTCCGGCCCCAGCTCTGGGTCCTGGGTCAGCATCTCCCGAACCATGCCGGGCCGTCGCTCCCTGCACCCCGCGCAGAACTTCGGCTCCCGATGCGCGTAGCGCACGAACCGCACCCGGCACAGCTCGCAGGTCGCGACCTTCCCGTCTCCGCTCGCCCCGAACCTTCTCCTGTTCATCGTCTCGTCCTCCCTCTCTTGATGAAGTCCGCGAGCCAGTTCCCCGGTCCCCCGAGGGTCCCCGGCTCGACCTCCACGATCTCGCTCCCCCGCCTCCTCAGGGTCCCGGCGGCCCGCTTCCGGATCCGCCGCCTCCGTCCCTGCTCGCAGTCGCAGGGGCCGCTCCGCCTGGCCCCGCATCCCACGTCGTGGGCGGCCTTGCTCACGCGACCACCCTCACCCGGTTGACCCTCGTCTCGGGCCGTCCCTCGTGCTGTCCGTGGTCCTTGACGGTCATGTCCACCACGAACTCCCCGCCCGGCTCGTTCCCGAACGGCAGCTCGTAGCGGCAGCCGGAGGCGAACCAGGTCAGGTCGTGCCCCTCCGGGGTCCGCATCTTGGTTATCGTCGTCGGCCCGTAGTGCCCGTCGATCTCCCTCAGGCTCAGGACCCGGACCGCCACGCTCCGGGCGCGCTTCCCGATCTCCCCGAAGTGCTCGCCGTTGGACCCGGACCTCTCGGCCTCCCTCTCGGCCAGGCGGTCCAGTTGCCGCCGGTAGGCGGTCAGGATGCTCGCGGCGTAGCCCGCGTTCCGCCA
Organism: bacterium; assembly: GCA_024224155.1. Classification (NCBI taxonomy): domain Bacteria; species bacterium. The sequence goes on along the minus strand of JAAENP010000349.1, from coordinate 5,493 downwards.
GTTGGTCCACCCGGCCTCGGCGATGACCCGCACGTTGTGGAGGTAGTCGTTCCCCTCCGGCACGGTCACCGAGGCGGCCCACTCGACGGCGTGCTTGGCCTCGACCAGCATCTCCTCCGTGATGCCCCGCGCCGCCTTCTTGCGCATCTCCGTGCTGGCGATGGCGCTCAGCACGGAGTCGGCGGTCGCGGTCTTGTCCACCCGGTCCTTGGCCTCCGTCCGGCTCGTCCACCCGAACTCGGCGATGTCCCTGGCCGTGAACGCGAGGAACCCCTCCAGGTCGTACCTCCACTCCTCCCGCTGTCGCGGCGAGTCCGGGTCCGGCTTCTCCGCCCGCTCCAGGACGCCGTTCAGCGAGCCCAGCCAGGCGGCCCGCGCCACGATGGCCTGGGCGGTGTTCTCCCCGAGGTAGTCCCCGAGGCAGGTCCGTCCGATCTGGCGGTACTCCACCCGCTCCCCCGTCTCCAGGTGCCGCGCCAGCACGAAGGTGTCCCGGCGGCGTCGGCTCGTCCCGCAGTGGTCGCAGTTCGGCCCCGCCTCGTAGTACTCGGGGGGCAGGATCCGCTCCGGTGCCACCCGCAGGACCGGCTTGTCGCCGACCCCGTGGTCCAGGACGCCCACCAGGTCCCATCCGTCGACCCGGACGTTCTCGCCGACCGCCGTCACCAGCACGACCTCCTCGGACCGGAGGCCGCCGCAGCAGCCGCAGTCTATCGAGTGATGCAGGACGCCCGGCTTGCTCGCGTCCACCCGCACCCGCGGCAGCCCCAGCTTGTCGGCCCTCCTGTTCAGGGCGTCCACCTTCTTCTGCACCGTCGGCAGCATCCAGCTCTTGATCTCCACCGCCACGCTCTCCGTTGCCATCGTCCCCTCCTCTCTTTCGTCCTGATTGCTCAGCAAGAGGCCCGAGGCCGGGCCTACAGGACTTATACACGCCCGAGCCGAGGTGGCGTTCTGGTCCGCGTCTCCCGTCTCGTTGCGGCGATCCGGCCTGCATCTGCCCTCTTCTCGCACTTCCCGGGCCTCCTGCTGAATCATCAGAACCCCTCCCTCTCGGTCTGCTTGGCCAGCTTCTGGTAGGCGGCCTCGTACAGGCCGACCGCCTCGTCCAGGAGCTCCGTCACCCGACCCGCGACCGGCAGCTCGAGGTCCAGGTGGCCCCTCTCCACCGCGTGGTAGTGCCTCCCAGCCTCCGTCCGCGCGGCCTCCAGGGCCTCCAGCATGTCCCTCACCCGCTCCGTGCTCGCGATTGTTTTGGTTGTTGCCATCGTCCTCTCCTTCCCTTAGCTCAATTTGAAAGTGACCCAGAAATTGCGATACTGTCCGTCGCCCTTGTGCTCGTTCCGGTACCAGCTGCTGAACTTGGCTCCCGTGGCCTTCCGCCCAGTTGCCCTCTCCACCGCCCGCAGGAAGCTAGCCGGCCCCTTCTCCTCCCACTCGGTCGTCTCGAGCTGCACGTCCCACTCGCCCGTCTCGGTGTCGCAGTAGGTCGTGCAAGAGTAAGACACGTTCTCGCGAACGGCCTTGGTCATCCGGTTGAACTCGTCGAGCATTTGCCTCTCGTTCATCTGCTTGCTCCCTTCCATCAGGCGTTGAATCCGCATCCGTCGGGGTCGTCGCAACCCTCGGTCTTGCCGTCGCCGGGCTTGCATCCGCAACCAGGGCAGGCTTCCGGGTCGTCATCCTTCTTGGCAAAGTCGCAGTCGGCCTCGCACTCGGAGCAGGCGCCGTCCTCGTTGCAGAACTCGGCGTCCGGGTCCTCGTCCTCGTCCTTGTCCTCTTCCGTCCCCTCCATCATCGCGGCTTGGATGTGCTCAGGAAGGTAGCATTCGTCGTCCAGCTCTGCGTTCCGGTCGGCCCACACCTTGGCCGCCTCTTCCTCGCAGTCCTCGCAAAGACCGTCTTTCCCGACCAGCCCGGCGCGAACCTTGTCCCCGCACCTCTTGCAGTCGGTAACTTCCATCACCATCACGTCGCCCACCACGTCGTAAAGGTTCCGAACCAGCCTCTCGGCCTCGTCGGCCCCGCCCACCACGCGAACGGTCGTCGTCACGCTGTTGACCCCTGTCAGTGTTTGCCTCGTCTCCATCGTCGCTTGATACTCTTTCATTTGCCTGCCTCCCTTTGTTTCTTTCCTTGTCGTCATGGAATCTTATATATACAAGACCCGTTCCAGATTCTGGGGGTGCCGGGACTTTTTTTCATTTTTCTTGCCCAGAAGACTCAAGCACTTAGCCAGATCGGGGCTCCTCCGTCGGCGCGTCGCCTTGCGCCAGGTAACAGATTTTGTCAGGAGGTAACAGAAAATGTCGGGCACCGCGTCCCCGCAAACCCGGCGCCCACGGTCGGATAGAAGGCGTTTAATTTTGTGACGTTTTCGAGGTTTCAAAATTAAAGGATCGGCGGGATTCGTTTCAAGATTAAACGCGTTTCGGCGGTTTCCCGGCCGCACGCAGAAAAGGCGCCCCCGAAGGGGCACCATATCAAAATTAAGCGCCTACCAGTGCTCGCAGAACCAGCCCAACAAAGAGGTTAGCGGATCGTCAGGATGTCAACTCCATGCCCGCAGAACCAGCCCAACAAAGAGGTTAGCAGATCGGACACAAAAAAGGCGCCCCCGAAGGGGCGCCCTTTCAAGATTAAGCGCCTACCGAATCACCCCGGGCAGCAGGCGCTTGGCCCGGTTGAGCCGGGTCTCCATCTGCTCCACCTCGCCGAGGAGCCGGCTCAGGTCCCGGAGGGCCTCCGGCCCCAGCCTCGACAGGCTCAGCTCGAGTGCCCGGAACTGCCCCGGGATGCCCAGGCGCGCGATCTGCCCCCGGATGTGCCTCATCGTGGCCTCCTTCCCGTTCATCCGCTCGCCCCCTTGGTCCTGGGGTGCCTCGGAACCTCCAGCCCCTGCTTCTCGGCGTAGGCCCTGGCGTGGTCGCTGCACACGCGGCAGTAGGTCACCAGGCCGTCCTCGTAGGAGTAGACGATCCGGTACGTGGCCGGCTTCCCGTCTCCCGGCTTCGGGAGGTAGGTGCACCGGCCCTTCGCCTTCTTCCGGGCCCGAACCTCCGGCGTGAACTCGATCGTCTTGGTGCACTTCCCGTGGTCCACCCGCTTCCGCTTCTGCGGGACCGACTTCTCCTGTCCGGCCTGCTCCGGGTTGCTCCGCTTCAGCTCGGGCCGTCCCTCATCGGCGGCGGCCTCCGCCTTGACTCGTCCGTTCGGTGTTGCGAACATCTCGACCTCCTCCTGAAGGGCGACCTCGAGCACCGACCCGGATGAGACCCGGCTCCGCCTGCTCTGCTTCGCCCGAAATTTGACTCTCCCGCCCTCCCGGGTCTCGTACTGCACGTCGATCGGCACGCCCGTGAAGACCTTGACGTCCGCGCCCGAGAACCCCACGTCCTCCACCAGCAGGACGCCGCCCCCCGGATTGCGATACCATCGACCCTTTTCCAGCATGTCCTCCTCCTTTCGTCGTCTCCCTACGATATGACCGTGACCTTCCTGCCCTCGCAGGAGGCCATGTAGACGTAGTCGTGGTCCGGCTCGACCGGCCTCTCGTCGACCATGTACACGGTCCCGAAGACCCAGCCGTCGCACTTCCAGCCCCGGAGGCACCAGGAGTCGGCCTCGGTCTCCTCGTCCTCGATCAGAAACGTGAGCGGCGCGCACGGCGCGCTCCTCATCTCGTCCCCGCATCCCGGGCACCTCTCCCAGTTCCACTCAGGCTCGGGCGGCCCGGAGGTCCCGGACTCGTCCGCCCTTGCGGGGGGGCTGATTCGCCAGGCGTTTAATCTTTTGCTCATCATCTCCTCCTCGTCCCTCTCTTAGCCCCCGAAGCCCTTGCACCCGAACCGATGGAAGGCCCTCGCCCCGCAGAACTTGCACCTCCCGCCGCCGTGGTCCACCCCGCAGATCTCGCAGAGCATGTCCCGCCCGAACGTGCAGTGCTCGTCCCTCGTGTGCTCCCGCCACGGCTCCGAGCATCCCGGGCAGAACTGCGCCTCCGCCGCCCCCCGGGTCTCCACCCAGGCGTCGCAGCGCACGCAGAACCGCTCGGCGACGGCCTCTTCCCTCCAGCTCGTCGCCACGTTCTGCCCGAGGATCATCGCCCGGCTCGTGATGATGGTCTCGGTCCGCTCGTTTCTCGCCTCTCCGTGGTTCATCGTCTTCTCCTCATTGCGTGAACGCCTGGAAATTGCAGGACGGCTCGGAGGGCCTGGCCCGCCTGTCGTCCGCCCCGTACTGCTCGCACTGGAACCAGCCAAGGATGGAGTGGTTCGACTTGAGCTTGCCCCCGCAGTCGGGGCAGGCGCCCGTGGCCACGACCCTCCTGGCCTCGGCCTGGAGCTCGTCCATCCGTGCCCTGTGGCACCGGTCGCACTGGTTCGCGTACTTGCTCATCCGTCGTCCGCACTTGCATCGGTTCATCGGTCCATCCCCGCCCGACGGTAGGCTCCGTCGAGCACCTTGGCGGCATCCCGCGACGCCCTGTCCGCGTCGGCCCAGGCGCCCCCCGTGTGAAACCTGTCCTTGCCGATGACGTGCCCTCTGGCCGCCGTCAGCATGTCCATCGCCTCGAAGGGGTCCTCCGGGACCCAGTTCCGCTCAGCCCGCCTGGCCCGAAGCGCCTCGGCCTCGGCCCGGTCCCGCGCCCGCGCCCGGTTCTCCCTTCGTATCTGCGCGTCCGTCATGCTCCCCAGCCTCAGGATCTCGGCCCGCTCCTCGTTCGTCATCGCCCCGACCTCCACTCGGCCCGCATCTCCTCGGCGTAGTCCTCGTCCTGCTCGTGCCAGGACTCGAAGAGGTTCTCCTCGGCCCAGGTAGCGAAGGAGTCCCGGTCGCCCTCGTATTCCGGAGAACCGTCCATGAACTCGGCGAACGCGTCCTTGGCCCGATTGCTCTCCAGCCCGGCGGCCTCGTCCTGGAGTCGTTCCCAGGCTCGCTCGGCGGCCTCGTCGGGGCTGCTTCCCTGAAGCTTCCATCCGTCGTAGTAGCTCATCTCGTCCTCCCCTACGCCGCTGACTTCTTGGCGACCAGCTTGGCCTTGTTGACCTTGACCGACACGTAAGAGCTGGCCTTGACCTCGTAGCCGGCCCGGTCGACCTTCTTGATGATCCACTTGCTGAACTCGACCTCGGCGTCGTCCCCCAGGAACCCCTCGACGACCGCGTGGTGCGGCTTCCGCTCTTTCTTCAGGGCCTCGATCGCCTTCTCGTGCTCCCTTATCTGAATCTGAATCCGCTCGCGTTCCGCAAGCGCCTTCGCTATCTTCATGTCGCTCATGTTCTCCATTTGCCTGCCTCCCTTTTCGCTTTCCTTTGTTGTCGTCATGGCAATTTATATATACAAGACGCATACCAGAAAACGGGGCAGATCGGGGACGCCCAGATATTTTTCTTCTTCAGAGAAAACAAGCACTTAGAAAGAAAGCAAGAGATCGGGCGGCGCGGCCAGGGGCTTGAAACATATCGAGATTAAGCCCGGCATCTCAAAATT
>JAAENP010000348.1 GCA_024224155.1 bacterium | reverse complement strand
GGCCAGGTGGTTGCCGAGTACGTCACCGCCACGCTCAACGGCACGACTCGAGGAGTAGCTCGTTACTTTCTGTCGAGCTCGGAGGTCGATACCGCCGCCTGGGCGGCTTTCATCTCGCTAGCGAGCCTGCTCGCGGGAATCTATGCGGCCGCCCTTGGCATGGCGCTGTTCATGATCTTCACCCTCAGCCGGGCAGTGAATCGTCTGAGCCGGGCGACCGACGCGGTACGGGCGGGCGACTTCGCCGCTCGAATACCGGTGCGCCGCAAAGACCAGGTCGGTGAGCTGCAGAGGTCCTTCAACCAGATGGCCGAGAATCTAGAGGAGCTAGTCGCCTCCGAAGCTCAAAAGGAGAGCCTCGAAAAGGAGCTGGCGATCGCGCGCGATCTGCAGCAGAGCCTGTTGCCCTCTGAGTTGCCTCAGGCCGACGCCCTCGAGTTTGCGACCCTGTTCGAGCCAAGTGCCGCGATCGGCGGCGACTACTTCGACATTCTCCGGATCGACGAATCGCGGCTGGCGGTCGTAATCGCCGATGTCTCCGGGCACGGTCTTCCGACCGGGTTGCGGATGGCCATGATCAAAGCGGCCCTTGGCATTCTTGTCGAAGAGGAAAAGCGGCCCAAAGAGATTCTCAGCCGGCTCAGCAGCATGATCCGCACAGATCAAGACGGTCGATTCTTCGTGACCGCGACGGTCGCCGTCGTCGATTTCCGGCGAGGGCGGCTCGACCTGACCAACGCCGGCCACCCGCCCACCTATCTGATCCGCAGCGGCGAGGTCGAGGAGATCCTGCTGCCGGGCAATCCCCTCGGTGCGCTCGGAGAGCACTACGGACACACTAGTTTTGAGCTCGAAGAGGGAGACGTGCTCGTCTGGCTCTCGGACGGCTTGATCGAAATGGTGAATGCAGAAGGAGAGCCCTTCGGATATGACGGCATTCGCGATTCGCTGCGGGCCACTCACTCGAGCGCAAGCGCCGCAAGAGATCGAGTGGTCCGAGCCGTCGAGAAGCACGCCGCAGGCGTCCCCGCCGACGACGACCAGACTCTCGTCGCGATGCGCTACCGAACCGCGTCGAGTCCCAATGTGCCGTAGATCCGCTTGATGTAGCCTCGGGTTTCACGAAACGGAGGCACACCCCCGTAACGCGCAACATTGGCTTCGCCGGCGTTGTAGGCCGCCAGGATTCGAGGCAGATCGTCGGGGAACTTCTTGACCAGCCAACTCAGATAGCGAGTGCCAGCCTCTAGGTTGCGCTCAGGGTTGAAGAGGTCGCCCGTGGGCACCCCGAAGCGCCTCGCGGTGGCCGGCATGAGCTGCATCAAGCCACGGGCACCCTTCACCGACACAGCGCCCGGGTCGAAGGCCGACTCGGCTCGCACCATCGCCGCCACCAGGGCCGGGTTGATCTCCTCACGCCGAGCCGCGACAAAAATCAAATCGCCATAGGGCGTATCGGGAACCGGTTGGCCATCGTCGAATCCGAGCCTGATAGGGGCTCCCCCGGTCTCGCCATCGGGTCCTTCGACCGGGGCCTCGACCTCGTCATCGACGATCCGCTCGACCGAGCTCAGAGAGACCCGCATGCCGCCGCCACTCGGCAGCCGCAAGACAACACCTTCGCCGATCACTTCGAAACCCGCGACCTTGAGGACGTGGCCACCCGAGAAAACAACCAGCTCGGCGGCGCTGGGCAGCGAGGTCGCGGTCAACACCACGACGGCCACAACCAACCTGAAAGGGGGCCTCCACATGCGCGCATTCTAAAACCTGGAGGCGATGGTCACCAACAAGTGTGCCGGATCACCGGTCTGCGGACTTCTCGGGTCGCGCGCTAGCGGCGCTTTTCCCCGGGACTCTCAGGCCCGCGGGTGGAACCTGTCATACATGCTTCGGAGCCGCTGTTGGTGGATGTGAGTATAGATCTGAGTCGTCGAAATATCGGCATGGCCGAGCATTGCCTGGACCGAACGTAGGTCGGCTCCATGCTCGAGGAGATGGGTCGCGAAGCTGTGACGCAGGAGATGTGGATGAATCTCCGCGATGCCGGCCGAAAGACCGTGGCCGCGCAGGAGCTTCCAGAACCCTTGCCGCGTCAAGGGCCTTCCGTACCGGTTCACGAACAGGATCTCGTGGCGTCCGGTCACGAGCTGGCGACGCGTTTCCGCGAGATAGCGCCCGACCCATTCCTCCGCCGCCTCTCCCAGCGGCACCATGCGCTCCCGACTGCCCTTGCCCATGACCACGACGAGCCCCAGATCCAGTCGCAGCTGCGACAGCTTCAGGCCCACCAGCTCGCTCACGCGTAGCCCCGACGCATAGAGCAGCTCGATCATGGCTCGATCACGAATGCCGAGAGGCGTCTCGACGTCGGGCGCGGTCAAGAGAGCTTCGATCTCCTCCTCGGCGAGAACTCGCGGCAGCTTCTTCCAGAGCTTGGGCGCCACCAGGTTGACCGCCGGGTCATCGTCGCGCTCGCCCTGCTCGACCAGATGGCCGAACAGCCCGCGAAGCGAAGCCACCGCGCGGCGCACGCTGCTGGGCGCGAGATTTCTCCGTCTCAAATGGCGAATGTACGCAGACAGGTGCTCATGGGCAGCGCTCAGCAGATCGAGCCGGCGTTCCTCCAGATAGAGCACGATACCCTCCAGGTCCCGGCGGTAGGCGGCTACGGTGTTCGCGGCCAGACCCCGTTCCAAAGCCAGTCCTTCCAGGTAGCGCTCGACGAGCCGGCGCGACGCGCTCGTCGCTTCTGGCTCCGACGGGTCGGCTTCAGGCGCGCTGGGCACCGCAGTCATCGCAGATAGCCACGATCTCGTCTTCCTCGAGCACCGTGCCGGCGGCCTTGGCGCACCGAAAGATCGCCTCGACGAGGCCGTCCGACGGATGGTAGCCGCGCTGCTCGAGCCAGAAGACGACGTTGGACATGCCGCTCATCGGACCGATCTCGATTCTCTGCCGCCTGCCAACCCAGGCCGCGGGAACTCCCGAGTAGACGCAGTCGGCGAGCTCGGCATCACCCTTGGCCTGAGCCTTGATGATGGCTGCGGCATGCACGCCGGTACCGGTACGAAAAGCATCACGACCCACGATCGGGTAGTTCTCCGGAAGGGGCACTCCGGTCGCCTTCGACACCAGCCGGCAGTATTCCGGCAGGCTGGTCAGATCCCGGTCGATCCAGCCCAGGAGCTTCAAGTTGACCAGCAGCAAATCGATCGGCGTGTTGCCCACCCGCTCTCCCACTCCGAGCGCGGTGCCGTGCAGTCGATCGGCACCGGCCTGCGCGGCGACGATCGAGTTCTCCAGCGCCAGGCCGCGATCGCGATGTCCGTGCCAGTCGACCTTGACATCGGGCGCGACTTCGTCGACGACGCTACGGATGAAGCCGACCACCTCTCGCGCCCCCCGTGGAGTTGCATGCCCCACAGTATCGGCCACGCAGACCCTTCGGGCTCCCGCGCGCACCGCCGCCTGATAGAGGCGTCGAAGATCCTCCGGCGCTGCCCGAGTGGTGTCCTCGGTGACGAACATGCACGGCAGCTGGTGCGCGACGGTCAAGCCGACGGCGTTCTCCGCCAGCTCCAGGAGGCGATCCATTTCCCAGCTCTCCGTGAATCGGCGAATCGCGCTCGAGCCTATAAAACAGGCCACCTCGATCTCGAGACCGGTATCCTGCGAGATCTGGAGAATCGGCTCGATGTCTCGTGCCAAGGTTCGGGCCGCGCAGTTGGGTGCAATTTCGAGATCGTGATCCACGATCTCATGCGCGAGCCTGCGCACGGACTCGACGACATGAGGTCCGGCCCCGGGCAGACCGATGTTGGCCGATTCGATCCCGAGACCGGACATCTTGTGCAGAATCGCCAGCTTTTGCTCGAGCGAGGGGTCACGAACCGAGGGCGACTGCAGGCCGTCGCGGAGAGTCTCGTCGTTGAGCTCTACTTTCCCTCGAGCAGGACCGGGCTCCGCGCTGGCCGCGGTGTTCCAGTCGTAGATCAGTCGAGCTCGGTCAAAAGGCATGACTAGTGGGCGGCGATCGCCTCCGATACGAGCTCCGACAGAGTATCGCCGACTTCAGAGGTGGTGAGGCTTCCGCCGAGGTCCGAGGTCGTGGCGCCTGAGCGAATCGCCCTTTCGACCGCGTCCTCCACGGCCTGCGCCGCCTCTGCGTGGCCGAGATCGTGGAGCATCAACGAAGCCGAAAGCACGGCGGCCATCGGGTTGGCCCGATTCGAGCCCGCGTACTTGGGAGCCGAGCCGTGGACGGGCTCGAACATCGATGTGCGACCTGGATGAAGGTTGGCGGAAGCGGCAACGCCCAGCCCCCCTTGAAGTGCCGCGCCCAGATCGGTGACGATGTCTCCGAACATGTTGTTGGTGACGATGACCTCGAAGATCTCCGGCTTGCGGACCATCTGCATCGTAAGGGCGTCGACAAAAAGGTGGCTGGCTTCGATATTCGCGTACTCCTCCGCCACTCGCCAGAAAAGACGTTGCCAAAGCTCATGGCCGTGTTGCATGACGTTGGATTTGTCGGCCATGCACACCTTGGTTCGGCCCTCGCGGTCGGCGTAGTCGAACGCGGCCCGAATGATGCGCTCGGTGCCCTTGTAAGAGTAGATCGACTCCTGTACCGCGACCTCATCGGGAGTGTCGCGCTTGAACTGCCCGCCGACACCGACGTAGGCCCCCTCGGTGTTCTCACGAAAGATGACAAAGTCGATATCTTCCTTGGACTTGCCCTTGAGCGGGCACAGGCGCTCATCGTAGAGCCGAATCGGTCTGAAGTTGATGTAGAGATCGAGACCGAACCGGATACCCAGGAGGATGTCTCCGGCATGCTTCATGTCCGGAACCCGGGGGTCGCCGTAGGCTCCGATCAGGATAGCCGAGTAGTCCGACTGGAATCTCTCGAGAGCTCCTTCGGGCAGGGTCTCCCCGGTCTCGAGATAGCGGTCCGCGTTCCAAGGCAACTGGACCAGCTCGAGCGGCAAACGCCACCGTTCGGCGGCTGCCTCGAGCACCTTGACCGCCTCGGCCGTGACGTCGACACCGATGCCGTCGCCGGGCAACACCGCGATGCGCTGCACGGTTGCCTCGTTTAAGTCTTCCCTCATCAACCGACTCCTACAATCCTGCACAAGTGTCCGGTCAGGATCGCCAAATAGTTCCCGATCGCGTAGCCGATCAGCGCCATCAGGATGGCCGCCGGAACCAGGCTCTCTCGATGGTGGGCGGCCACCACGGGCGCCGAAGCGGCGCCACCGACATTTGCCGCCGAGGCGATCGCGGCACTGTGAACGTCGACCTTGAACAGCCAGGCTCCGGCCAGGCAGAACAGGCCGTGAATGGAGATCCAGATCGCCGAGCCGAGCAAAAACCAGCCCGCCTGATCGAAGCCCGCCAGCGAAGCGGTCGCTCCCATGCGGGCGACGAAGACGTACAGAATGGCCATCGCCAACTCGTGCGAACCGGGAATCGCCTTGGCCGGAGAAAAGGAGAGCGCGATTCCCAGAGTAGTCACCAGAAGCACCACCCAGGTCGCGGTCGAGATCACGACTTCCCCACCGGCTTCGATCTCCGGCAGACGGCCGGCAGCCGCTCCCGCGAGCCAGGTCACGGCCAGCGCGATCGCTCCCAGGTTCAGGTAGTCACGAAATCCGGCCACCTTAGGTGCCTTGACCTCGGCGGCGGCGGCCGATTCCATCCGAGCGACGTGCTCGTCCGAGACGCCCGTCCAGCGGTTGAACTTGTCGGCGAAATTCTTCGAGACCAGCAGCAACGGCAGCCAGCCGATGTAGATCACCGTGTCCGCCAATACCGCCAGGCCGAACTGCTCCTCGGGCGTCCCCAGGGCGTGCGCGGCCGCGGCGAGATTGCCGGTGCCGCCGATCCAGCTGCCCGCCAAGGCCCCAAAACCCTTCCAGGCGTCCTCCGCCAAGAAGCGATGAACGACGAAGTAACCGACCGGGGCTCCCAACACGATTCCCGCCGTGCCCATGAGCATTACCAGCACACCCTTGCCCATTACCCGGATCGCGGCGCCGACGTCGACGGACACCAGCAGCAGGACGATCACGACAGGAAGCCCGAAGTTGCGCAGCACTCCATAGGCGGGCGACGAGTCCGGGAGGACACCGACATTGCGCAGCACCACCGGAGTGGCATAGATCCAGATCAGGGGAATCAAGTACTGGAACAACTTCCAGCCAGTGAAACGTTCGAGCCAGAAATAGAAAGCGGCGATGCCAACCAGAACGGCCATCACCGCCGCAGGAGATTCGATCATTGGGGCCGAAGATATCAGAGCGGTGCCGGAGCCTCGGGTAGCGCGGAGTGCTCCCCTTCTCCAGCGTACTCGAACGAGGTCTTGACCGTGGGCAGGAGCCAGGAAGAGTGAAGTGGCGGCAGACTCGATCCTTCCTTCATCAAATGCTCGGTGACCAGCGCATCATCGAGCACGGCCGCCCTGACCGGTACCGCATCCGCACTTCTCCGATCCACTTCTACGCGCTGCCACTTGCCGCGAACCAAGACGTACTCCAGTCGCTGTCTCCTGAAATAGGCCAGGGTTTCTTTCCAACTTCCCAGCGACGGACCGGCCCCCGGCGGAGGGCTCGACAGGTTGGCTTCCACCTCGAAACGGCTGCCTCGCTTCACCGACCAGCTCCAGCGCTCCCCCAGGCGCCCAGGATCTCCCGCGGCAGGATAGTCCAGCCGTGCCCCCCTTGCCGGTCGGCCGGCCACCCAACGAACGCTGGTGGCCAGCCAGTTCGGCAGGAGCATGCTGAAGACCCAGGCGCATTCGAGGCGGTCGCCGTCCAGCGCACAAGCGTGCAGCTGGCACTGCGGATAGGACACTCCCGGGAGGTTGATTCCAGGCCCGAGTCCGTGCTGCCGAAACAACATCGCCGAGACGAACACGAACCCGCCCTCCCGGGTCCTGCAGACGTCGTAGGTGAGTGGACGAGGAGGAGGAGGCAGGGCCTCTTCCGGTACCGCCCAGTTGAGCCATAGACAATCCTGGATAACTGTCCGAAAGATCATTCAGGCGCCCTCTGTCGAACTTCCTACTCCAGGCGCGAATGCTGTCCGTCGCAAAAAGGCTGGTTCTGCGTGTGCTTACATTGACACAGGGCGACGCGCTTGGCCTCGTCCAACTCGAGCTTGAGGGGCGAGAAGACTCCCTCTTCCTTGTGAGCCCCATCGCAGAAAGGCTGGGTCCTGGAAAGACCGCAGACGCACCACCGATAGGTTCCGGCCTCGAGCTCCAACACGGCGGGCAGCCGCTCGGCAATCACTGGTTTCGACATCTGTTCCCCTTTCCTGTTCGCACTCGGTAACACCAAACGCTATCACCGCGGCTCCGGATCCACTCCGGCCTGGGCGAACCAGGCTCGAAAGCGATCCTTCAGTGCGATTCGGTCCGCATCATCGAGAAACGCTTGCTCCAGGGCCGCCATCGAGACACCGGCCATCTGTCCCAGGTCGAGGTCCAGAAGGTCGGCGACGGACTCGATCTCTTCGGTCAAGCTGACGCGAAACAAAGCCGGATCGTCGCTGTTGAGCGACCAGGGAACGCCGGCGGCGTGGAGCTCACGCAGGGGGTGCTCTTCCAGCGACGGAATCAGACCCAGGCGCAGGTTCGAAGTGGGGCTGACCTCGAGCGGAACATCGCGCTCCCGGAGCAGCTCAAGTAGCCGAGGGTCCTCCACCGAGCGAATCCCGTGTCCGATGCGCTCGGCTCCACAGTGTTCCAGCGCGTCCCAAACCGCGTCGGGGCCGGTCTGCTCCCCCGCGTGAACGGTACGGTGCAAACCCTCCCGCGCTGCAACGCCGAAATGCTCACGAAACGGCTGCGCCGGATGGTCCTCTTTCCCCGATAACCCCAGAGCCACCACATACTTGTCGCGGTGGTCCAGTGCCCACTCCAAGGTCTGATCGGCGCGTCCGTAGTCGACGTTGCGCACAATGTCCGGAATCCATCGCAAACGGACGCCCAGGTCCCTCTCGCCGGCGCTCACGGTCTCGGCCAGTGCGTCGGCTACCTCTTCGCCATTCGCCCCGTTCGCCACATGCGTCGAGATCGTGAAGTGGGCTTCGGTATAGAGAATACTCTCTCGCGCCCTCTGCTCCAGAAACGCCTCGGTTGCCAACTGGAAATCCTCGGGGTCTCTGAGACAGCGAGAGATTGTCAGGTAGACCTCGATGAAATGGTCGAAGTCGCGGTAATCCAACCACCTCTCAATACCGTCCTCGTCGCGCGCCGGTAGCTCGACGTTTCGTCGGCTCGCCAGCTGGAGGATCGTCGGAGCGCGAATCGAGCCTTCGAGATGAACGTGCAGCTCGGCTTTTGGCATTCGCCGCGCGAACCGAGAGCGCTCGTCTGCCGAGATCCTCGCTGGTGGCATCGTCGACTCCAGTGGCCGCTCGGGTCAGCCTCCGCGGGAGGACACCTTCTCCGCCATCCGCCGGAGAGCGGTTTCTCCGACCAACCCCTCGAGATCGCCTCCCAGGAAGAACACCTCCTTGACCAGTCGGCTCGAGAGATAGATGTACTCGTCTTTGGGCACGAGAAACACCGTCTCCACATGGTTGTTCAGGCGCCGGTTCATGAGCGCCATCTGGAACTCGTACTCGAAATCCGAAACCGCCCGCAGACCGCGAACAATGATCCGGGCTCCCTGCTGATCCATGAAATCCACCAACAACCCCGAGAAGCTCTCGACCCGGCATGCCTCGAGGTCACCGATCTCGCTCCGGATGATCTCCACCCGTTCCGCGACGCTGAACAGCGGATCTTTGGTCTCGTTGCCGAGAACGGCGACGATCACCTCGTCGAACATCGGACAGCAGCGCTCGATGATGTCCAGATGGCCGTTGTGCAGAGGGTCGAAAGAGCCCGGATAGACTCCTATCTGCGGAGATTTCATGGCAGCTCCTTTGACAGATCGAATGTCGTGACGTTGAAGGCGGCATCGCTGACCCGGAGCAAGAGGATCTGAGCCTCGTTCTTTTTCGGCAGCTCGATCGCGAGCGTGTCTGTCTTGCCGTCGAGAAGTCCATCGCCCACCTTGGCAGGCTGCCACTCCCGGGCGTCGACGCTGTAGAAGGCCTCCTTGAGCGGACTCATGGCGTCGGCAAGCTCCACCTCGAGCCACCCCGAGTCCGCTTGCATCGCGACCAGCCGCGGCGGCGCGTGATCGATATGGACGGGCTCACTCACTTCCTCGGTCCGCAGCGGCGGATCAAGCTCGCGCTCGTGCCGATCGTGGGCTTCGAGCTTGAATCGATAGACGCCATCCGGAAGGGCGGTCGCGTCGAAACTGAAGAACTCCTCATCGATGTCGTCGCGCATTGGAAGCCACCTCGCGTCCGGCCGATCTGGCCGAAAGTGCAGGGCGTATCTGAGCTCATCACCGTTCGGGTCTTCGGCCTTCCATGCCAGGGTGCGGTAGCCCTTCTTCCACAATGTCTTGCGTTGCCTTTCGCGTTCGGATTTCGGCGATTCTAGAGCCGAGAAGATGCCGTTCTTGTCGGGTCGCGACGGCTCGAAGGTCTGACTCCCGGGAACGAAGCCCGCCGGAACGATGACCTCGCCGGGCCCCATCACCTCGAGCTTCTTGATACGTGGTGGCAAGTTGCGCTGCCGGTAGGAAATCGCGATTCGGCTCAACTCGGGCGAAGCGCCGTTGCCCGAGTCGAGGCTCGCACGCCATTGGATGAAGCGCCCGGGCGGAACCTCGCTCAGAGACACCTCGGAACCGGTCTGGTCGGCCGACCAGTCGGACCAGGTCCGGTCGGCGCGACCGCTCATGCCGGTACGAGCCGAGAACCGGACACTGGTTCCTTGCGGCTGGTTCCCGACCCAGCTCAACGAGCCGAAATCCGAGGTCAACCCGGCGTCCAGCACCGGGCTGATGAATGCGCCGGCCCTTTCCGGCTCTCCAGCGGCGCGAAACAGAGCAGCGGCGTTCGTGGTCGCGTACACCGGACCCGGCTTGTCGGCCAGCACCGCCACTACCTGGCGTTCGTCGAGATCTTTCTCGAGGATCATCCGGCCGTCCTGGAGGCTGAAGACCTTGCCCTCGAGGCCAGTGCCGACCCAAAGCCGGCTTCGCTGCCAGGACAGTGCGTACACGGTCTCCTCATCGAAGCTCCAGACCGTGTCGACGCTGTCGCCGGAACGGATTCTGAGAATCTCGGATCGCGGCCCCTGGAACCCCGCCGGCCGCGTTCCGGTCGCCGCCGCTGCCTGCACCGGCTGCCCGCTCACGGTTACGGTGACCTGGCCGTTGCCCTCGCCATCGGGAGGTTTCCCTTGCCCGGAGGTCGAACGGGCACCGTTGGCGGCCTCAGCCGGCCTTTGCCGAGCCGACAGCTCCACTTGGCTCGCTTCCGAGGCCAGAACGGCGGCATAGCAGGTATCTCCCGGACCCTCGGCAAACGCCACGACTTCCGGCTGCGCGGCGTCGAAGAGGGTACGCACGCTCCCGTCGAGCTTCATCCGGAGCACCAGCCCGTCACCGGCAGTGCCAATCAGCACTTCTCCCGAGCGCAGTTCTTTGAGACTCCTGAGATGGGTATCTGCGCTGTCGAAAACCACTTCCGCCGCGCCCGCCTCGGAAAGGCGAAACAGCTTGCCCTCGGTACCCGTCGCCACCAACAGGGAGCCGTCGCGCCTGGGGAGTAGATCCCAGATGTAGGTCTGCTCGGGATCGAAGATCTCGAGGCCGTCGCCGGCTCGGATACGGTAGACCTTGCCGTTGGGCGAGGTTCCGGCAAGCACGGTGCCGTCGGCGGCGACGGCGACGGCAAACACCTCAGGTTCCGGAGCCTCGAACAAGGTGCTCACGGAGCCGTCTCGAGCGACCAGGAGCACCTTGCCGTCGTTGCCGGTGCCGACAACCCAGCCCTTCGGATGGACCGCCGCGCTGAGCAAAAACGGCTCGCCAAGATCCGCGAGGCGCTCCGCTCGATCGGCCAGCGAAAGCACTCCCAGGGGGTCGATGGCGATTCCCTCGAGCGTGCCTTCGAGGAAGTCACGCTGCGAATCGAGCTCGAAGTACCTCACTTCGCCGGCGGCCCCGGCCGGCGAAGCCGGCAGCACAAAAAAACTCGTGACGAGCGCCGCAAGGCACAGAGCCGATACGGTCGAACCAGGTCTCGGATCACTCATCCATCTTCTCCTCGAGAATCTTCTTTGGCGTCTTCTCCCGCGCCGCCATCGGCAGCTTGCTGGGGTTTCTTCCGGCGAGCGCTCGGCGTCGGGCGGGCGCCGCCTTCACCGCCCGCGTCACCGTTTCCCAGAACCGGCTCACCGCGTTTGATCTCCAAATCGACCCGCAGGAGTCCTTCGACCGGCTGGTCGAGAAGAGCACCCGCGTCTTCGACCACCGCCATTCGCAGAGCCTTCGAACCGCCTGCACCGGAGGCCGTCCAGAGCGAGCGCACAGAACCGGGTAGATCCGGCAGAACCTCTCCGGAAACCGACAGGCCTGGGCCCTCGACGATTCCGAGTACGCGCAGCTCGCGCCGGGAGTGGAGGGTGTTGAGAAGGGTGATGGCCTGCGCAAAGGTCCGCGGCTCCGACTGCTCGATACCGAGGCGAACCGCATCAATGCTGAAGCCGTCACCCACCAGCAGGATGTAGCGCCCCGCGGCCAGGTTCGATGGGACCGAAACTTCGAGCTCGTGCCTTTGCTTGCCTCCGCGATAGGCGGCCAGATCGACGTTGAGGCTCAGCGAATCGCCGGGGCGCGCCACCGATCGCGACGGGTGAGCGCCGACCAGAGCCAGAGTCCTGGGCTCTGGGTGGGTGGTCAGATCGACCTCGATACTGCGCAAGTCGACCTCGGCCAGCCGGTTCTGCAGCAGGTATCCGGTCACGGCGAACATGTGGATCGCCGCCGCCAATGGCGCGCCCTGACCGTCGAAACTCTGCTCCATCGAGACCGAGCCGTGATCTCCCAGGTCGAACTGAAGCTTCAGATCGAGACTCTGCGCGCCCGCCGTATCGAGATCGGCATTGAGAGCCCCGAGGACGGACACGGCAGCCAGCGTCGGCGTCAGTCTCGGAATCTTGGCCACCGAGAGTCGGATAGGATCGGCGGCGTCACCGAGCCGCACGACCATCGGCACGACCGGAGCGCTTCGACCCAGGGTTCCCCTGATCCCGGTCAGATAGTCGAAATCAACGGCGCCCACTACCGGCCCTAGATTGGCGACCTTGAAAGAGCTCAACCGGCTCGATACCACGGTCAGCACCTCCGCGGAGGCCATCGGCACCGCCAGCGATCCGATGCCCAGAAACGGGTGCCCGAAGGCGAGAATCGAGTCCCCCACACGGTCGGTGACGGTTCCGGTCGCCGCCAGCCGGAAGTCACCATCCACCAGGACCGCGGCGACCGCGCTCCCGGGCTGCAAGTCGCCGCCTTCAAGGCCAGCGCTTCCCTGGCCCCCACTCGCGGCCAGGCTGCCGGCCGCAACGACCTGCCCCAGCTCCTCGCTCAGCAACGATCTCACTTCACTGCCGAATCCGACGGCCGCCCATTCGATCGCTGCCGGAGCATCACCGATTCGATGAGGTCGCAGAAGCCCGAGTGCCTCGCGGAAATCGCCTTCATCGGTCTCGGCCCGGATCAGCCGGCCCACCGTGAGATCGGAAAGCCCCACCGCCGGAGCCGGTGTGCCGGGCTCTTCGAGCATGGTCCTCATATGCTGAACCGGAGTGATACCGGCGATGGCCTCGTTCGAAAACGGCCAGCCGAACGAGACCGCACCCAGTAGCTTGCCGTCCACATAGACGGGACTGCCGCTCATTCCGGCGATCACCCCGCTCTCCTCGAGACCCTGCCCCTCGAGCCGCGCCAATACATAGCTGGTCTTCGGCTGCAGGTTCTCCCACACTCCTAGCACCTCGACCTCGAAACGCTCAATCTCGGCGCCGGAAAAGACACTCAGTCCGTAGCCGCGCTGCCCCTTCTTGACATCTTTCAAATAGAGCACCTCGACGTCTGCCGATGCCGCCGCGCCGGCGCCGGCCAGGACGCCGAGGACGGTCAGGGCATTGCACAAAAACCGATGCAATCCGGCTAGCTGTCTCAAACGGTGCAACTACGCGCCCTCCTCCACAGGGATTTCCACAGCGCCTGCGGAAAAGCCCTGTTTGAAACGCAGGCCCGGAGCCACCCTGCGAAGGCCCTCGAGGTTCAGGGCGCCCCAGCGCAGCACGGTGGCCGAGTCGCCCTCCCAGCGCACCAGAGTCGACGGCGCGCCTCCGTCGAGTGGGCCCTCGTCGATCACCAGGACTCGCTCGCCGGCCACCAGCTTGGCCAACTGGCCGAGCTCGAGCAGAGGTTCGTCTCCGGCCAGATTGGCGCTGGTTGCCGTGAGTGCGACGCCAGCGCGCTCCAGCAAACGGCGCAGGCGGCGATGGCCCGGAACTCGAACCGCCAACTCCTTGCGCCCGCATGCGGCCGGCAGAGCTCTCTCGCTGGGCACGACCACGGTCAGCGGCCCTGGCCAGGCCTTTGCCAATCCCGAGAAGCCGCCGGAACCGCAATGGATTCCGAGTTGTTTGAAGTAATCAATGCTCGCGACCACCACCGGGAGAGGTTTGTCCCCGGGCCTCTTCTTGATTCTGTATACGGTCGCGACCCCGTCAGCGTTTTCGGGGTCCGCACCGAGCGCGTAGGAAGACTCCGTGGGAAACACCACGACTCCTCCGCTTCGCACAAACCGGGCCAATCCCCTTGCTTCGCTCTCTTGCTCGAAGCGGTGCCAGGACCGCCACTGCACGGTTCCGGTCGTCAAGGCCCTTGCCGATGCACTCATCGGGCTCCGGCGATCAGTTCTTCGGCGTGCGACCGAGACAGCTCGGTGACCTCCTCACCGGCGAGCATGCGGGCGACCTCCTCCACGCGCTCTCCCTTGGTGAGTCGAGCGACTGAGATCCGAGTGCGGTCGGGCCCCGCCTTCTTGCTGACCCGGAAGTGCTCGTCCGAGAAGCTAGCGACCTGTGGCAGGTGGGTCACGGCCAGAATCTGGCCGGCACTCGACAGGCGCTGGAGCTTGCGCCCGAGCGCCGCGGCCTCGGCTCCTCCGATGCCCGCGTCCACCTCATCGAAAATCAGCGCTGGCTCGGCGTCGCGGGAATCGTCGCAGCCAACACCGCCGGCCTCCACCGCGAGCTGCAGCGCCAGATAGAGACGCGCGAGCTCACCGCCCGATGCCACCTTCGCCACCGCACCGGCGGCCTCGCCGGGATTGGCCTGCAAATGAAACACGACTAGGTCGACACCCTGGGCCGAGTAGTCGACACCCGCTCCTTCGACCTCGACGCGGGAGCCCGCCCGATTCCGCCGCTCCAGCCTGACCGAGAACTTGGCCTTGCTCATGGCCAGCTCCTTCAACTCGGCATGAACCCTCTTGGCGAGGTCCCGACCCCACACGCGCCGTTGCCGGGACAACTCCAGGGCGGATTCTCTGTATGCGGAGACCGACTTCGCGACCCTCGCCTCGAGCTCTGCGCGGTCGGCCTCGTCGGCGGTCAGTTCCCGCAGCTCGTCCTCGATTCGGGCACGATGCACGAGCACCTCACGGCTGGTCGATCCATACTTGCGAAACAGGCGTTCCAGGATGGCCAATCGATCCTCGATTCCGTTGAGGCGTTTTGGATCCGCCTCCGCGCCTGAGAATCGGTTGCGCAACTCGGCGATGACATCCTCCAACGACGCCCGTACCTCGGCGAGCCGCTCGTTCCAGCCTTCGGCCTCCGACACCCAGGCCGAAATCGCCGCGAGCGAACGCTCGCTGCGACCCAGCCGGTCGGCCGCCGAGTCATCGTCGTCGTAGAGCAGTCCCAACGACGTACCGAGTGCCTCGGCAATCGCTTCGGCGTTGCGAAGCAGGTCCCGGTCGCTTCGAAGCTCGTCCTCCTCCCCCTCGTTGAGCCGGGCAGAGTTGATCTCGCCGATCTGGAACTGGAGCAGGTCTATGCGCTCCAGCCGCAACTTTTCGTTCCCTGTAAGGCGCTCCCACTTCGCGATCCCGGCCTCGACCTCTGCGAAGCGTCGCGCTACCTTACCCAGCAGCCTCTCGCCGTTGGCGCCCGAGCTTCGGTCAAGCCATTCGCGCTGGAGCTCGTTTGAAACCAGGCCGAGCTCCTCGCGCTGAGTGTGGATGCGCAACAGAAAGGGCGCGAGTGAGGACAGTAGCCTCAGAGTCACCGGCTGGTCGTCGACGTAGACACGGTTGCGGCCTGAGCGCGAGACCTCTCGACGAACGACGACCTCGTTTCCCTCCACCTCAAAACCGGCTGTCTCGAGCGCCGAGCGCCAAGCCGTCCCGGCCGGCTGGAATCGTCCGGTGACCGTAAGCGTCTCCGCGCCCGCACGGATTGAATCGGTCGTGGCTCGACCTCCTCCCAGTAATCCGAGCGCGTCGACCACGATGGACTTCCCGGCGCCGGTCTCGCCAGTGAGGACGTTCAAGCCGCGATCGAACTCGACCGTTACCTCATCGATAATCGCCAGGTTCCGAATGTGAAGCTCCCTGAGCATTGGATTGAGGGAAGTGCTCAGGAATTCCAGGTCGTGGCGATTGTCTCCGGATCGTCCTGGTGATGCCGCTCGAAGCAGAGAAAATCGTAATAGCCGCAACGCTTGCTGTCGGGGAAGGCGCGGCAGATCTTGGGGCGCGCATCGTAGACCGTGCACTGCCGAGATTCCTGATCCAGAAAGCGGCAGGCGGTGCCGAAGTGCTCATCCCGGCGGTGGCGCATGACGCGCTCGTTTCTCTTCTCGCCCTTCTTGGTGAACTTTTCCAAGGCCCGGCGCTCCGAGATGCCAAAAAACCTGGCGAGTCTCTTGAGGTCGACCCGGTTGACCGGAATCGCCGCGTAGGTGCAGCAGTAGGCCGGGCATTTATCGCAGTTGTAGAAGACCCGCTCGCGCTTCCTCATCGGAAGATTCTACCTTCGCCTTCGCCTCCACCAGCGGCGAAACGAGCAATCGGACGGTGATGCAGCCGGCCTACTGGCAGCAATCGATAAGGGCCTGGAGATCGTTCACCGTAATGTGGTGCTGGGCGTCAACCGCGATGAAGTCCTTTTCCTTGAACTCGACCACGACCTGATTCACGCGCTCTCTGGAGGCCCCGACCAGGGAAGCCAGATCGGTCTGCGTGAGGCGCAACGGAATCCGGATCTCGACATCCTGGTTCGCCTCTCCGTATCGCTGCGCGAACGCGAGCAGCTGGCGCGCCACTCGTCCCCTGACATCCAGGCTTGACAGCGCCTGGATCTGCTCGTTGGCAAGTCGCAATCGCTTGCTCAGCAAACGCACGAGGTTGAACGACAGCTGATTGATCGACCGTACCGACTGCAAGAAGGTGGCACGATTCATTACCAGGCAGGTGCAGGGCTCGAGCGTCAAGACGCTTGCCGACCGGCCAGAGCTTCCGATGAGCCCCATCTCTCCGAAAGTGTCGCCGGGACCCAGAAAGGCGAGAATCACCTCTGAGCCGTCGAGCTGGTCCACATAGATCTTGACCGAGCCCTCGAGCAGCAAGTACACGACTTCACCGGGCTGGGCGACGGTGATGATGTTGGTGGCGGCCGGGAAGGCCTTCTTGTGGAGCAGCTGTTCGTTGAGGCGCTTGAGCTCGGCTGGGCTCAGGCCCTCGAACAAAAGCATCTTCGACAGAACACTTGGATCCTCTACAGCCGGCATCGACCTCGAAATCCTCCTCTACTTCCGGTCGTGGAGCACCCGCTCCATGCACTACTGCCTCTCAAGTAGCTGGAATTGTACACCAAGCTGCACCGCGGAGCTGCTGCCGATCACAGCCGGCTCTCGCCGGCCGACTCGAACAGCATCGAACACTACGGCTCCGTCGAGGAGAGCGCGTTTCGCGAGTCCTTGACCTCGAGGAGACCACTCTGAGTAAGCTCGTCGACGAGGCGGCGCACGTCGGCCTTCGCCTCTTGCGCCGAAACATCGTACTCAGTGAGGATCCGCCGCTCGATCTCGTCCAGCGAGCAGCCCTCGCTCAAGGAGTTCCAGATCAGGGTCCCGACCTCATCCAGCCCGAAGTACTGCCCCGAGCCCAGGTGTAGCAACACCGACTCGCCGTCGAGATCCCGAAACAAGACCTGCTCTGGAATGGATACTTCCAACTCGCTAGACTCCCGCGACGTGAAACCGAGTCTATCTCGCTGAGGGAGACCGAACAAAAGCCTCGCGAATCGAACGGTCCGCCGACGCTGGAACAGAGACTATGAGAAAGAAGCGCTCGGACATGGACACCTCGCCTCCCTTCGGAATCACCTCGCTGGCCGCGGGACCGGTGATCTTGGCCAACCTGCTGATCCTTGCCTTCGCGATCGCGGCCGGACTGATCGAGAGCTCGAACTCCAGGCTCTACTATGCCCTGGTCCAGGAAGACGGGACGCTCGAATGGATGACCTTCTGGGCTTTCTTCCTCGCCGCGGTCGGTTTCGTGATCGCGGCAAGGGCCCAACGGCGCGCCGGAGGGGGAATGCCCTGGCTGACCCTGGGCCTCGCCCTGTTCAGCGTCGTCGTCGCGATGGAGGAGATCTCTTGGGGGCAGAGAGTCCTGGGCTATCGGCCGCCGGAGTACTTCCTCGAACAGAACTTCCAGCAGGAGTTCAACGTCCACAACGTTTTCGACACCAGCCTGCGCAAGCTGGCGCTGAAGACCACGATCCTGGGCTTCGGGGTGGTGCTGCCGCTACTGGCTCTCGCGACGCCGGTCAAGAAGCTGGTCCGCAGGTTCGGGCCGGCGATTGCGCCACTCGGTCTGATTCCCGCGTTCGCCGTTACCTACTGGATCTATGAGGAGTATCCATGGAAGTTCTCGGGGGAGATCGTCGAGCTCATGCTCGGTCTCGGCTTCTTGTTCGCCGCAGTTCCACCGGTCGGTTTGGCCAAGCTCCTGCCGGACGGCGACAGCAGGAGGATCCTCGCGGTCTTTGCGGTCACTGCTGTCCTTGGCTTCGCCTCCTTTGGTTATTCGAGGTACGCCACCGCCAACGATCCCGAGCGCATTGAGACCGCTCGGGCTGAGCTCGGGGCGCTGGCCGAGGACTTCACGCGGCGCGGCCGGCCGATCTCGAGATGCGGCACTCACAAGCGCGTCTTCTCCTGGGGCGAGAAGTATAGCCAGCTCGATCGTCTGTCCGAGGGGCGGTTCGCTCGTCTTGTCGACCAGGGCCTGCCGGAGCCACGCGCCGGGTACTTCATCGACCCTTGGAATACCGCCTACTGGATCCGGCACAAGTGCTCCAAGAGCAAGCGGCGCGAGATCGCCTTTTTGTACTCCTTCGGCCCCAACCGACGTCGGAACTCGACGGACTGGGAACTCCTCGAAGACGACGTCGGCATCGTCATCTTCGAGCGCGGCCTCGACTGAATCGAGCGGTTCGCCAAGAAAAGGCGAAGGGCGGGGCTCGTTGCCCCGCCCTTCTAGTGAAAAGCCGCTCCCCCCGCGTGCGCGATACCTGTCATCCCGATCGGCCCGCCTTGCCGGCTATGCCGTGTCCCGCTGACGCGGCTGCCCTGATTTCTCCTGCTCCAGGCCTCGTGTCAACAGCTCTCCGATCCGAGTGGGGTCGCCGAGATACCTTTCTTGTCCGGTCTTCAGATCTCGCAGGTAGAATCGCACTTCCGCGTCCTCCCCGTTCTCCTGCCAAACTCTGACCAGGTATGAGCTCGATGGCGATCGCCGTTCTCGATCCCTTGCGCTTTCGTCGTCTTTTTCCTTCAAGGCTTTCCCCCAAGAAACTTCATCCTCGTTCGTGAGTGTCTTCCGACCGCGTCAGGAAGACGTCAGGAAGCACGTGCAGGCATCAGATGCCTAGTTCCTCGGCCTCAAAGAGTCTCCGGCGGGCGTCAGGGAGGCGTCAGCACAACATCGAGGCATAGCCATCCGTCAATAGACCACTCATCCTCCGTGCCCTCGGCAGGGTTCAGGCGGCTAGTGCGTGCTAAAGTAATTGCCCAATCTGACAAGTTTCTTCTCGTGTTTTCTACCTCTGCAACCGGTCTCTCTTCCCGCTGGCCCCGCCTGGAAAGCAGCCGGTGAAACGCCTCGAGATTCGCCTGCTCGGCGGGTTCGAAGCCAAACTGACCGACCGGCCCGTTCAGCGGTTTGAATCACAGAAGGTCCGAGCGCTGCTCGCCTACCTCGCCCTGCATCGAGACCGGTCGCTCAACAGGGATCACCTGGCCGGACTGTTCTGGCCGGAACGAACCGACGAGGCTTCCCGGCGGAATCTCCGCCAGGCGCTCTACAACATTCGGATCGCTCTCGGAAACGATGACGAGAACGTTGCGGCTCTCGACACCGACCAGAGCCAGGTCCGGCTGAATCCCGATCTCGAGTGTTGGATCGACGTCGTCGAGTTCAAGGACCGCATCCGCCGTGGGCTTTCCGAGTCTGGGGCGGATCCGCTCCACCTCCGAGAGGCCGTGCGCCTCTACAAAGGCGATCTGTTGGCCGGGTTCTTTCTGCGCGGCTGCGTGGAGTTCGAGGAGTGGCTGGTGACTCGCCAGGAACAGACTCGGGAAGAGGCACTTCAGGCTTTCCGAGAGCTGGTTCGTGCCTATCTCGCTCGCGGCGAACACCGCTTCGGCATTCAATACGCCAAGCGTCTACTGGCCATCGATCCGCTCTCCGAAGAGACGCACCAGCAACTGATGCGCCTCTACACGATGGCCGGCCGACGCAATCGCGCCCTCGCCCAGTACGAGCAGCTTCTCAATCTGCTACAAACCGAGCTGGGTGTGGATCCGGTCGAAGACACCACCGATCTTTACCGCTCAATTCTGCTGCAGAGCGGAGCCGACGAAGAGACCACGGACCGGGAAGAGAGCACCCCCCCCATCATCCCCTTGATCGGACGCGGAGATCATTTCGACATCCTGCAGGCGTCCTGGAGCCGTGTCATCGACGGCCAGGGGCAATTCTCCGTGGTCACCGGAGAGAGCGGCGTCGGGAAGAGCCGGCTAGTCAAGTCCTTTGTCGATAGCGCCAGCTCGATGCGCAACGCCGTGGTCCTGAGAGGACGGTCCTACGCTTCGGCCCCCCTTGTCGCTTACCGGCCGATCGCCGAGGCCATCCGCTCCGTGTTCGTCGATCTGCTGGCCGACGAGCCCGAAGGCGCCAGCCGGCTCGAACCGCAGGTGCTGGCCGACCTGGCACTGCTCTGCCCCGAGCTACCCAAACTGACGGCGACCACGCTCGACATCGAGATCAATCCCGGCCTGGGCAGGACCGAACGCCTGGCAGCCTCCTTCCTCGAGCTGATCGACGTCTTGCTCCAGCCTGCGCAGGGTGAAACGAGGCCCATCATCTTCCTGCTCGAAGACGTCCAGTGGGCGGACGAAGCCACATTGGCACTCCTCGACTTCCTGGCCAAAAACCTCGCGAGCCGCTCGATCTGGGTGCTGGCCACCAGCCGAGACAGCGACAAGATCGCCGAGTCGCTCGCGGCCCTGGGAGATTCGGGCGTCGGTATCCCCCTGACACGACTCGATTCGAAGCAGGTGGAGGAGATCGCCAAGTCGCTGGTCGATCTCGCCAGCGCGCCGGTGCTTGCCGACTATCTTTGGCGCAGCGGACAGGGCCTTCCGCTCGCGATCGCGGAGCTCGTCAACCTGCTCTGGGACGAGAAGATCTTGATCCAGCTTGCTCCCGGACACTGGGCGCTGCGCGCGGATCCAGGCGCCATCGAACCTCCGGAGGAGATCGGCGAGTTGATCAACCGTCGTTTCCAAGGGCTGCCGAACTCCGCGAGACGACTCATCTCGCTAGCGGCCATTCTCGGCCACCAGTTCGATGTCGAGGTCCTCACCCGAGCGGCCGACGAACACCTGACAGTGGTCGAAACCGCGATCGAGCTTTCCCTCGAGCGCTGGCTCATCCGGCAGTTCCCCCAGTCGTGGGCCCAGGCCGGCCCGGAGAGAGACATCGTCCTGTGGGCCCACGGTGCGCGGCGAGGCTTCTTCGAGTTCGCCCACCGAGCGATTCGCAGTTCGATCCTCGACCACATCAACCCACTGCGCAGAGGCTTCATGCACGGCGAGGCCGCCCGGGCGTTACTCCGGCGCCACAGCGCGGACCCCGGTTTCGTCAGCGAGGAATTGGCCTTCCACCTGCTCGAATCAGGGAACGAGGCCGAGGCCCTGCCCTGGCTGGAGCACTCCGCCGAAAAGGCCGCTCGCTCGGGCGCCGAAGCCATCGAGCGTTTCTATGCCGAAAGCGCCAAGACAGTACGCAAGCGCTCCGCCAAAGGCGGGGCGAAACGCGACCGCCGCCATCGAATAGTCACGATGCGCCGCGAGAGCCCGCCGCGGGAATAGGTCCGGAAAGGCGCTTACCGCCTGGAAGGGCCCAGGCCCAGGGTCGCGCGGATCACGTGCTTGGCAACCTCCGGATTCTCCCGCAGCCGCCGCGTCGAGTACGGGTACCAATCTGCGCCATAGGGCACATAGATCCGCAACTTGTGGCCCCGCTCGAGGAGGATGGCCCGGAGCTCTTCGTCAACGCCGAGCAACATTTGGAACTCGTAGTCTTCCGAGGTTGATGCGAGGCGGTCGATCAGGATCTCGGCTTCACAAACGAGATGCTCATCGTGGGTCGCGATGCCGACATAGACGTTGTTGCGCAGCAACTTCTCGAGAGCCGCCGTGAAGTTGGCCCGAACCGTTTCGTAGCCCTTCCAGGCAAGAGGCCGGGGCTCGATGTAGATCCCCTTGCACAGCCGCACGTTGGGCTTGACGGCCGGCAGTCGCTCTATGTCGTCAAGCGTTCGGCGCATGTAGGACTGCAGAACCACGCCCAGGTTGCTGTGCTCGGAGTGAACCGCCCGGTAAATCCTGAGCGTCGCGTCGGTGCAGGACGAATCCTCCATATCGATGCGCACGAAATTGCTCCACCGGGCTGCCGCGGCAGCGATTCGCGCGACGTTCTCCCGACAGAAGTCCTCGTCGATCTTCAACCCCAGGAGAGTCAGCTTGATCGAGACGTTGGCGTCGAGCTGGTCGCGTCCGATGTCCTCGAACAAGCCGATGTACTCGGCCACGGCGGCCTCGGCCTTGGAACGCTCCGTGACTTCTTCGCCGAGCAGATCCAACGTCGCGCAGGCACCGGTCTCGTTCAGCACCTTGACAGCCGCCAGAGCCTCTTCGCGAGTCTCCCCGGCAACATATCGGCTCGCGACCCACCCGACCAGGAACTTCGGGATCAGTGGCAGGGTCGCGACGATCAGCCGGCTGGTGAAACTCAACTGCTTGGCCCGTTCTCGCCGAAGCGCCTCAGAGAGTGGACGCTGGTACGCCGTCCTGAGGATCCTGCCCGGCGACATCGGAGCCGTTGCCGTTGACCCAGCGCACGGACTTCGAGCACGGACAGACACCGCCCACGCGGGTCAGCGTCGGCATCTCTCGTGAGGCGTCAACGACGCTGGTTTCGCCCGAATGGACCCGGGTCAGCAGGTCGACGTAGTGCTTGAAGTCGCGACCGGCCCTGTAGGCGTCCGGGAGATGCCGGGTCAGATGGCCCAGGTATGCATCGACGTCGTCGAAAGTCTCGCCATCGCGACCCACGAGCTCGAATGCGGGGACTCCGCGACGGCGGAAGAACCTCGTGTCGGGTAGATGCACCAGATCCTCGAAGGCGATGCCCCGCTCGGTCCCTCGATTCTCGAGGACCTTGTCCAGCACCTTCTGGGAGTCGCCGGGCGAGAGCTCCGGTAGCCGGGCTCGCACGAACCTGACATTCAAGTCCCGGACGACCTTCGCGACCTCCTCGACATAGGCGACCTGCGCCTCTCCGTTCTTCATCGGCTTGAGGCCGAACCGGACATTCGTGCCGCCGCCGCGCTCGTCGCCGAACATCTCCAAGCCGCGAGGGAACCATTTGTTGAAGGCCTTCTGAATATCCGCGGAGCTGACGCAGAACGATCCGCGCGCGGCCTTCTCCATGTAGCGCCTGAGAGGTACGACCCCAGCGGCGAGATGAAAGGCCTCCTCGCGCAACATCTGCGGCATGCTCTCGGCCATCGGCTGGTAGGAGCTCACCTTCTGCATCGCGAGTTGGAACTTGCCCACTCGATCGATCAACGCACAGAAGGTCACGTTGTCGACAAAGGAATCGAAGTCGATATTGAACGCGCCCAGAATGTGCGAGCCGGTCCGCATCGAGAGAATCTGCTCCACCATGTCCTCCTCGGACACGTCCGAGGCACCCGACCAGTCATCCTCTAGGAGCAGATGAATCATCTGGTAGCCGTGGCGCAGTTCCTCGGCCATCATGCGCAGAATCCAGACCTGTTCCTCTTCTTCCTGCGCTCGAGCCAGAGTCAGTTGATGCTGCTGAATCGACCCGAATTCGGTCGAGGCCTGAGCTCTGATCGCGCCCAAAACGTGGCCCGACTGCTTGGGATGCATTTTGCCAGCCCGCTCGAACTTGGCTTGGCCTTCCAGGTCTCCGCACTCGATCTTGTTGCACATGCCTAGCTCGCGATAGGCGCAGAGCTTGAATTCCGGATCGCGCGGAAAGTACTTGTCCCAGCTCTCGATCAGGAAATCGTAATCGGGAAGGTAGCGCTCGCTCCACTTGACGATCGCCTGATGGTACTTCTTGGGTAACTCGACTTGTCGCGTCGACATGATGCCTCTTCCGTGTCCTTGCCTCAGAGCTTCTTGATGAACGGCCGCAGCGTGGCCGCTTCGAAGCCCAGGGCGGTAAAGAAATCCCCGATGCCTGCCATTTCATCGTCCACGAGCGTACGTACGCTCTTGGCGCCCAGAGCGCCGAACTTGGCGAGAACTCGCTCGGCCAAGCGCCGACCGATGGCGTTTCCGCGATAGTCGGGATCGACACCCAGCACCTCGATCCAGCCGGTCGGCTCTTCCAAGCCGAACTCACCCGAGCGAACCTCACCGAGCATGAAACCCACGACCTTGCCGTCGGCCTCGGCGACCGTCGAGCTCTCCGGGTCACGCCTGAGGTAGTAGCCAAGGCGGCGCTCCCAGACCGCGGGCCGGTAGGTCCCGCCGAGCTTCTCGTCCAGGGCGGTGATATCCCCGATGTCCGTGTCCTCCAGCGCGCGGATTCGCACTTCGACCTTACTCATCGCTCAGAGTCTCTGCTCCACTTCGTCTGGAATTGCCGAACGGGCGCGAGCTGACAATCAGCTCCCATGTGGGATCGACGCCCGCGCGATTGTATCGACCCCAAAACGGCGCTGGCAAGGTGAAGTCAGCGACGACTCTCGGCTCGTCAACCACGCCGCACTAAACCCCGACTCAGCTCAGTGACTCGGCTCGCACCGCACAGGCCCATCACAGTATCGAGCTCTCGTCGCAAGATCGCGAACACGCTCTCGACTCCGGCCTGGCCATCCATCCAGCATCGCGCTCTCGCTCTCCCCACAGCTGAGCATCGACGGTGAGCACCAACGCCTCGCAGCCGGCCTCCTCCGCGCGCTTCACCAACGCGCGGGTCGCGCCACGATCACGGTAGATGTAGAGCTGGAACCAAACCGGCGTGGTCGCCGCGGCCGTGATCTCCTCAATCGGCCGATTGGACAAGGTCGAAACGATCATGATCGTGCCGGACCGACCCGCTGCCTTGGCCGTCGCCACTTCGCCCTCCGGGCTGGCCATCGACTGAAACGCGGTCGGCGCCACCAAGATCGGCAGATCGATCGCGGAGCCCAGCACCGTTGTGCTCAGATCTCGGCTCGACACCTCGCGCAGCACCCGGTAGCACAGGCGAATCCGATCGTAGGCGCGGTGGTTCTCGCGCAACGTGATCTCGTCATAGGAGCCACCCGCGTAGTAGTCGAAGGTGGGCTCCTCGAGGCGGCGGCGAGCGGCCTCTCGATAGTCGCCCAGATTGAGCAGGATCGAGTCGGCAGCACCGCGACCGGTCACGCGCTTGCTGCCGCGGACACTTGCTCGTGGGCGTGATAACTGCTTCGCACCAGAGGGCCCGACTCACAATGCAAGAACCCGATCTCGAGCGCCCGCGCCCGGTAGGAGGCGAACTCGTCAGGATGGACCCAGCGATGGACCGGCAGGTGCTTGGCGGTCGGCTGCATGTACTGCCCAATGGTCAGGATCTCGACGCCGGCCTTGTGAATATCGAACAGTGTCTGAACGACCTCTTCCGGCGCCTCGCCGATTCCGACCATGATTCCGGTCTTCACCCGACCCGAGTATTCGCCGCGATTCCTTCGGCCGGCTGCCTCTGAGAGAAGTTGGAGCGACCGCTCATAACTGCTCCCCGGTCTGGCCTTCCGATACATGCTCGGTACGGTCTCGACATTGTGAGAGAAGACCTCCGGCTTCGCTGCCAGAACGACATCGAGCGCTTCAGGGACGCCTCGGAAATCCGGGGTCAAGACCTCCACAGCGATACCCGGATCGCTGGCGTGAATCGCTCGAATCACGTCGGCGAAATGACCGGCTCCCCCGTCGGCCAAGTCATCGCGATCGACGGAGGTAATGACGGCATGGCGCAAGCCCATGCTGCTTACGGCCGCGGCGACGTTGGTGGGCTCGTCCGGATCCACGCCCGGGTTCGGCCGGCCTGTCGTGACCGAGCAGAAGCCGCAACTGCGAGTGCAGATATCACCCAGAATCATGAACGTCGCCGTGCCGTGCTCACCCCAACATTCGTAGATGTTCGGGCACCGAGCCTCCTCGCAAACCGTGTTGAGTTTAAGGCCGTCGACGAGCTTGCGCACATCGTGATACCTCTCGGGCGTCGAGAGTCGAATGCGAAGCCAGGAGGGTCTGCCACCGCGCCCGGAAGTGACAGCCGAGTCCGGACGCTCGGGCGATTCGCCGATCTGTACGAGTCCGCTCATCAGGTTCGCGAGTCTATCGTGCCGGGATTCCGCGCCTCACGCCGTCGGTGGAGTGGGCTCGGCCTCTGATTACCGCCATAGGGCGGTATCTGGCCACGATCCCGCCGTATGGGCTACGCGTTGACGGCCCATTGAGCCAAGTCCTCGGAAACCGGGGCGGCCTCCAGAGAACGCTCGAAGACCCGGGCAAACTCGCCGGCGCAAATCGTGCCGACCTCTTCGGGAGGCGGAGCCTCACCGATCTCGGCCTGGATAGAGGTCATCTCGACATCCGACAGGCCGCACGGAACGATCCCCTGGAATAGCGACAGATCGGTCGAAACGTTAAGAGCAAAACCGTGGGTCGTAATCCAGCGACTCAAGTGCACCCCGATCGAAGCGATCTTCCTTTCTCCGACCCAAACTCCGATGGTCTCGGAATCGCCGCCCCCTCGGGCCGAAATGCCCAGGTGGGCCAGCGTACCGATCAAGACCGCCTGTAGATCGGCAACATAGCGCCGGACGTCGCGACGATCCGGATTCAGGTCCACAATCGGGTAGCCGACGAGCTGACCCGGCCCGTGATAGGTGACTTTCCCCCCGCGATCGGTCTCGGCGACCTCGATTCCGAGACTGCTCCTGCCCGGCTCGTCCAGCAGTACGTCATCCGGCGTCGCCGAGCGTCCCATCGTGTAGACGTGCGGGTGCTCGAGCAGGAGGAGGTGATCGGGCTGTTCGCCTCGCCGAATTGCGGCGCGAATCCGGTCCTGAAGCGCAAGCGATTCGGCGTAGCTCACCAGGCCCAGAAAAGCCCAGCGCAACGGCCTGAAATGCCCTTGCCCGTCCACCCGTACATTGTAGCGCTGAAAAAACTTCGGCGGATTTGTCAGGAATCGCCACCCGAGCGGCAACTCAATCAGTAGAGGCGAACGAAACGGGCTATTGGAGGCTGGTTGCGATTCGCACTGACAGGGAGTTCGAAATGAAGAGTATCCGCAAAAGCAGCCGCATCCTGGGAGTCATCGCCTTGACGCTGGTTTGTTTCACCTTCGCAGCGGCACCGGCATCGGCCTTTTTCGAGCAAGGGATCGATCCCGGAACCGACATGGAAAAGTCGTTCGGAAGCCGAGTCTCCATGGCCCTCTCCAGTCTCGGAGACGGCTTCTTCGACTTCCTGCAGAAGCTCGGCGTGATCTGGGCCCAGGATGGCGCGCGCGTCGACCCCTGTGAAGAGGACGGATCGTGTTGACGTAGCGGTCGGGAGACGATCTTCGGTGGTGTTCCAGTAGCTATTGGGACACCACCGACCCGCGGCTTGGTTAGACAGTCCTCGCCCACCGGTGGTAGCTTTGGGCTAGGCCATCGGTATGGGTGAATCTGTATCTTCCGACGTTTCCAACCTCCCCGAGTCCCGAGCCCGCGAGTTTCTGGACGACTTCCGAGTTGACGCTCGCAAGGTCCTGGCGCGTTTCCGGATCCCGGCGCAGGACGCGGAGGACTTGCTGCAGGACGTTCTCCTGCTCTATTTGACCAAGAAACCCGCAGCGTCGTGCGTAGAAGGCTGGCTTCAGTGGACTTTGAAACACCGCTGTCTGGTCTATTGGCGCGAACGGCGACGCCGGTTCTACAGCAGCATGGACTCGGCCCTCCTCGAGGCGCTGGCCGAGCCCACCGCGCCCTGCCAGGAGCACCGGGTCTTTCTCAGGGACGTAGTCAGTCGCCTGGAACAGCTGCCCCACAAATGCGCCAGCCTGCTCAAGCTCCGTTACCAGTCGGATTTCAAGCCCTCCCAGCTGGCCGATCTGCTGGGTTACAGCCGCACGGGCATCTACAAGACGCTCGAGCGCTGTCTGGCGGCGCTGAGCAAGAGTCTGCTCGTGACTCGTCGGAGGCGTGCCTAGATGTCACCGCACCCATCGGCGCAGCGATTAGAGCTTTTCATGACCGGTGAGTTGGCGGCCGAGGAGAACCGATCGATCGTGCGCCATCTGGTCGCGGGCTGTTCGGAATGCGGCGAAACCACCTCTCACCTATGGGAGGTTCTGGTCACCGGGCGGCAAGCTCCCAAGCCCGAGCCCGACGAATACGAGGCAGCCTTCGACCGGGCCTGGGCCCGTGCTGCCGAGACCCACGACCAGCTGCAACACGAGCAGGAGCTGGCTGCATCGCTCTGCGAAGAGTTGCTCGAGCTCGCGCCCCAGCAACAACAACTCCGGGTTCGCAATGACGAGCGGTTCCAGACCTTGGCGTTCTCCGAAGCCCTGATCGCGGCCTCGGAGCGCAGCACCTGGGACGACGCGGCTACGGCCTGCCACCTGGCGAATCTGGCGCGCGAGATCACCGACCATCTGGATGCGGGTCGATACGGTCTGGCGATGGTGGCGGATGCGCGAGCCGAAGCCTGGGGCACCTATGCCGGCGCTTTGCGTGTGTCGTCAGACTACGGGGGTGCGGAGAGCGCGCTCCGAACGGCTCGCGCCTACTTAGAAGAAGGTACTGGGAGGCCGACCGAAAAGGCCAAATACCTGAACTCGCTCGCAAAACTCTTGACTGCGAAGCGGCGTACGGACGAATCTCTCGTCATCTTGACGCAGCTCGAGGCGATCTACTCCAAACTCGGCGACTTTCACATGGTGGGGCGCGTGCTGCTCGATAAGGCCTTTGCGTTCGGCAAGAAGAGAAAGCCTGAGCGAGAGATCGAACTCTTGACCCGAGCCTTAGAGCTGCTAGACCCGGCGCGGGACCCGCGACGCCAACTTAACGCGCTCCACAACCTCGTGGCTGCTCTGATCGATGCCGGCAGGACGGACGAAGCCGACCGCAACGTGATCAAGCTGCGCCGGCTGTACGCCGAGCAGGGTGGTCGGCTGAGTCTACTGCGCTTCCGCTGGCTGGAGGGCCGTCTGGCCTACGCCAAGAGCGATCTCTACGAGGCAGAGCGCGTTTTTACCGAAGTCCGGAATACATTCATCGATCTCGAGATCGGGATCGACGCCGCGCTGGCCTCGTTGGAACTCGCTGAGGTGCTCTGGCAACAGGGCCAGGCTCGACAAGCGCAGGAGCGGCTGAAAGAGGCCATTCCGATTCTCGAAGCTCTCGCCGTGCACCCGGAAGCGCTCGCGGCACTCGCCTTTCTCGAGCAGGCTGTGCTCACACAGGTCGCCGGCAGCGAGCTCATTCGGCAGACCGCGGCTTTCATCCAGCGCGTACAACGCGATCCCACGATCCGTTTTCGAGCCGCCGACCTCACCGCTCGGTAGAGCGGCTGGTCACTGCTCAGATAAACGGGTCCAGCTCGCTCCAGGTCTCCTCCGCCAAGGTTCGCTTGACGTCGTTCATGAAGTGATCGGCGTCGGCGCCGTCTACCAGCCGATGATCGTAGGTAATCGCGAAGTAGGACATCGGCTTGATCGCGATGATGTCGTTGCCTTCTCGGTCGGTGTCTACAACCGGTCTCTTCTCGATCACGCCAAGACCGAGGATCGCGACCTGAGGTTGGTTGATGATCGGCATGCCGAACAGGCTGCCGAAGACGCCGGGGTTGGTCACAGTGAAGGTACCGTTCTGCACCTCGTGCGGCTGCAGCTTCTTTGTCCTTGCTCTAGCCGCCAGATCGTTCGCAGCTTTGGCCAGCCCCACGAGATTGAGTTGATCCGCATTCCGGATTACGGGCACGATGAGCCCCCAGTCCAGGGCGACCGCCATGCCGAGATTGATGTCCTTCTTGAAGACGATGTTGGTGCCGTCGATCGACGCGTTGAGCTTCGGGTTGGACTTGAGCGCGCTCGCCACCGCGGTAAAAATGAACGGCATATAAGTGAGCTTGGTTCCGTGAGCCGCGGCGAAGCCCGCCTTCGCCCGGTCTCGGGTTCTGGCCACTCGGGCGAGGTCCATCTGAAAAACTGTCGTCACGTGGGCCGAGGTCGCTTTCGAGTAAGACATGTGCGCCGCAGTGATCTGACGGATCCTGCTCATCGGGGCGATCTCGACGTTGTCGCCCTCGCTGTAGGGCGCCACCGAGAAAGTGCCGGGGTCGCGCCGCATGGGAGTGACGATTTGAGCCGGCGGGGCGCTGGCGGGCGGCGAAGGTACGGCGCTGGCCGCGAACGGCTCTTCCTCGGCCTCGGCCGGCAAGCCGGCGTTTTCGAGATACCCTTCTAGGTCCCGTTTCGTCACCCGGCCGTGAATCCCGGTTCCCTCTACTCTCGACAGGTCCACCTGGGCCTCGGCCGCCATCTTGCGAACGAGTGGGCTCGAGAACGCCCTCACCCGCTCGGCGTCGCCACCGGCAGGCGCGGCGCCGGATTCGGCGCTGGCCGAAAGGCTCGCCGCCGACTCCTGGGGTCTCTCCTCCGGAGTCCCAGGAAGCGGCACCCGGAGCGCGGCTTCCTTTGCCCCGAGGTCCGCAGCAGCAGGCATCTCGCCGAGCTCACCCGGTTCGCCAAGCCGTGCCACGATGTCGTTGACGGGCACCGTCGCGCCCTCGTCGAACTTGATCTCGAGTAGTACCCCATCGGCGGGGCTGGGGATCTCGGCGTCGACCTTGTCCGTCGATATTTCGAACAGCGGTTGGTCGCGCTCGACCCTGTCGCCTACCTTGACCAGCCAGCGGGTGATCGTCCCTTCGGCGATCGACTCCCCCATCTGGGGCATGATGACTTCGGTTGCCATACGGTTCTCCTGATCGAATCGTCGTTAGATATGGATTGCGTGCCCGGCCGCGGCGTGTGCCGCCTCGGCCATCGCTTCCGACAGCGTCGGATGGGCATGAATCGTCCGGAACAAGTCCTCGGTAGTCGACTCGATCTTGAGCGCCACGCAGGCTTCGGCAATGAGATCGGTCGCCTTGGGGCCGATGATGTGCACGCCCAATAGCTCGTCGTGCCTGGTTTCGCGGACGACCTTGACGAACCCGGACGTCTTACCCTCGATCGCAGCTTTGCCCGAGGCCGAGAATGGGAACTTCCCAACGGCAACGTCAAAGCCTCGCTCCCGGGCCTCCGCTTCGGTCAAGCCCACGCTCCCCACCTCGGGCTCACAGTAGGTCACCGAGGGCACCTGGTCGTAGTTGAGGGGGTAGGTCTTCTCGCCGGCCATGTGCTCGGCCGCCAGGATCCCCTCCGCCGAGGCAACGTGAGCGAGCCAGGGCGTCGCCACGACGTCGCCGATCGCGTAGATGTGCGGCACACTCGACTGCATGTGCTCGTTCACCTCGACGTAGCCCTTCGCCGTTGCCACTGCGGCCCCTTCCAGCCCGATACCGTGGGTTACCGGCGCTCGACCGATGGCGACGAGCAGCATCTCGGCGGCCAGCGATTCCGTGCTGCCGTTCTTGTCTAGCAGCACGGACACCCCGCCGGAACCGGGCTCGGTGCCGGCGAGCTTGGTATCGGTCTTGATCTTGATCCCCCTCTTCTTGAAAGAGCGCGCCAGCTCTTTGGACACCTCTTCGTCCTCGAGCGGCAAGATCCGGGGCAACATCTCTACGAGCGTGACTTCCGAGCCAAAGGAACGAAAGATCGAGGCGAACTCGCTGCCCACCGCTCCCGAGCCGATGACCGCCAGCGAGGCCGGCACCCGGTCGACGTTGAGGATGTGATCCGAATTCAACAAGCGGATGCCATCGGTCGGCGCCATCGGTACCTCACGCGGTACCGAACCCGTGGCGATCAACACGAACCGAGCCCAGAGAGTGCGCATCGCACCGTCACTCCCGCGCACCTCGACTCGTGTCGGGGCTACCAGACGGCCAAAACCATGAATGCCTTCGATCTTGTTCTTCTTGAACAGATAGTCGATGCCGCTCGCGTTCTTGTCCACTACGCCCCGCTTGTAGCTTTGCGCCTTGTCGAGATCGAGGACCGCGCTGCTCACTGCCACGCCGAACTTCCCGGCTTCGCGCGCCTGATCCAGAACCGACGCCGTATGGAGTAACGCCTTGGTCGGAATGCATCCGCGATGCAGGCAGGTGCCGCCAAAGCTCGGGTCTTTCTCGACGACCGCCACGCTCAGGCCCAGCTGGGCTGCCCGGATCGCAGCCACGTAGCCGCCGGGACCGCTCCCGAGCACTACTAGGTCCTTTTCATCAGACATGGTCCTCCTTCATACCGCTACGGGCTCCGCCACAAACCGGCCGGGCTTCTCTTCGACAAGTTTTCCACAAGCCACGTCGGGGTCGTGCTCGAAGAAGCAAATCCAGCCTTCCGAGTGCGCTCGCGGCAGCCAAAGCTGCTTGTTCGCGAGAGTCTCGAGCGGGTAGAGATCGTAGCCCATGATCCAGGGATACGGGAGGTGGTGCGTCGTCGGCACCAGATCCGCCCAGTACACTGCTGTCGACCCCTTCGACTCGATCAGGACAACGCACATATCGGCATTGTGACCGCTCGCTTTGATCGCCCGCAGGCCGGGCACCGGCTCGGCGCGCCCCTCGAACTCGCGCATGACTCCGGCGTCGACCAGAATCTCCCAGTTCCGCTCGTCGTAGCTGGCCCGATCTCTGAGCGTGGGATTGCAGGCATGGGCAAGCTCGCCGGCTTCGACCCAGTAGATCGCGTTCGGAAAGGTCGGCACGATCTCGCCGTCCAAGAAGCGCGTATTCCAGCCACAATGATCGAAATGCAGGTGGGTGAGGACAACATGGCGGATGTCCTCGAGCGCGAACCCACGCGCCCGTATCGCATCCGGGAGCCTGCTATCGGCCTCCCGCATACCGAACATGTCGCGGAACTTGGCGTCGTTCTTGTCACCGATCCCCGTGTCGACCAGGACGACGCCGTCCGGCGATTCGACCAGCAGACAGTTCGTTGTCATCCTGATGCGGTTCAACTCGTCGGGTGGGGACCTCTGCTCCCAGAGAACCCGCGGCACGACGCCGAACATGGCGCCGCCGTCCAGCCGGAATCCGCCATCGCTGACGACATGCAATTGCATCTCCCCCAAGCGCATAGGGCCGGCAGTCTACCTGAACTGAACACACTGTTTGACCCGTACCTTGGAGGACGGGACAATAGAAACCACGGCGATGCATGAACCGAATGGCCCCGGCCGAGAAGAGAGCTCCGCGCCAGGCGGCGTAGGCCCCAGCGCGACCGCGACCGGCGACGGAGTAGCGCTGGTGCTGACCGGCGGAGGTGCTCGCGCGGCCTATCAGGTGGGTTTTCTTCGGTGCCTCGCCCAGCACATGCCGGACGCGAAGCTACCGATCATCACCGGCGTCTCGGCGGGCGCCATCAATGCCGTCTACCTGGCCGCACACCAAGGAACCCTGGGCGAGGCGGCGGAGGGTCTCGAGAGCCTGTGGGCGAATCTCGATCCCGACCACATCTACCGGGTGGGAACGATCCCGCTCCTATCCAACATTGTGCGCTGGAGTGTGACGCTCTTCTCGGGAGGCGCCCGTGCGGTTCCGGAGCCTCAGAGCGTCCTCGACGTGTCCCCATTGCGCGAGCTCCTGCAGCGCACCCTTGCGACCGAGCACGGCGGGATCACCGGCGTCGAGCAGAACCTCGAAGCCGGCAAGCTCGAGGCTCTGGCGCTCTCGACTCTCAAGTACTCGACCGGGCAAACAGTGACCTGGGTCCAAGGCCGAAGCTTCCATGCCTGGGAGCGGCCTCTGCGACTCGGTGTGAATACCAAGATCAACCTGGACCACGTCATGGCTTCGGCCGCTCTGCCACTGATGTTCCCAGCGGTCAAGATCGGAGATAGCTGGTTCGGTGACGGCGGAATCCGCCTCGCGGCTCCGCTGGCGCCGGCGATTCACCTTGGAGCCCGCAAGATCCTCGCGATCGCGACGCGTCAGCGCAAGAGCGTCGCCGAAGCCAGCAAACCCACCTTCAGCGGCTACCCGCCCCCGGCCCAGGTGGCCGGCACCATGCTCAACGCGGCGTTTCTGGATGCCATTGATCAAGACGCCGAGAACCTCCGGCGGATCAACCGAATGCTCGACCACATTCCCGAAGGAGAGTACGGCGACTTTCGCCCCATCAAGACCCTGGTACTGCGACCGTCCCGGGATCTCGGCGAGCTCGCGGCGGAGTTCGAAGCCAGGCTCCCGGGCGCCTTTCGTTTCTTGACCCGCGGCTGGGGCACCCGCGAGACCCGAAGCCCCGACTTTCTCAGTCTCCTGATGTTCCAGAGTGACTACTTGAGCGAGCTCATGGCCATCGGCCAACGTGACGCCGAGGCCCGGCTCGGCGAGATCCAGGAGCTCTTCGCTCCGGCTGCCCAAAGCACACCTTCGCTCGACCCCGAATCCACTCCAAAGCTGGCGTCCTAGACGTCCGGCTGCTCCAGGACTCCGAGGCTTCGACAGCCGGCATTCGAGTGCTCCTTTGCGTGACTCGGTCTGGAGCCGATCTCGACCTTGGCGCCGCTCGAGCCTTTCGGCTCATGCGATCCGGCGGGCTCTTGGAGAGATCGAAGTCGGGTTCCGTTTCAAGAATCCGAAGCGCTGAGAAAAACCGGTTCGGCAGGCGACCGACCAGGGGGCTCGCCGCAAGCGCACGCGAGATCGAATCGGAGGCCTCCGTCGGTTCGCGCGTAGCCGTCGCCGATGGCGCAGCCGAGGGCCAGACCACCGCAGGTCTCCTTGCCCGAGGCGTCCCCTGGCCGGATGCGCTGCCGATCGGCGCCAAAGCGCTAGATCGGCATCTGGCTTCCCGAATCAAGCTACGGTGACGTCCTCGCACAGATAGACGTCCTGAATCGCGTTGAGCAGCTCCACGCCCTCGGACATCGGTTTCTGGAAGGCCTTGCGCCCCGAGATCAGCCCCGTTCCGCCACCACGCTTGTTGACCACCGCGGTACGCACCGCTTCGGCCAGGTCGCTCCCCCCGCTCGAGGCACCGCCGGAGTTGATCAGCCCGACCCGCCCCATGTAGCAATTGGCGACCTGCCAGCGCACCCAGTCGATCGGGTGATCCGGCGCCAGATCGCTGTATACGAGGTCGTGGGTCTTGCCGAATCCGATCGCCGGGTATCCGCCGTTATTGGTCGGAAGCTTCTGCTTGACGATGTCGGCCTCGATCGTGGCTCCTATGTGGTTGGCCTGGCCGGTGAGGTCGGCCGCCGCGTGGTAGTCGACACCGTCCTTCTTGAAAGCCGAGTTGCGCAAGTAGCACCAGAGAATGGTCGCCATTCCCAGTTCGTGGGCGCGAGCGAAGGCCTCGGCGATCTCGACCAGATCGGCATTGCCGTCTTCTGATCCGAAGTAGATCGTGGCCCCTACGGCAGCGGCCCCGAGATCCCAGGCCTGTTCGACCTGGGCGAACTCGATCTGGCGGAAAGTGGTCGGATACGTCAACAGCTCGTTGTGGTTCAGCTTGACCACAAACGGGATCTTGTGCGCGTACTTGCGCGCCATCGAGCCGAGCACGCCAAGAGTCGAGGCAACGGCATTGCAGCCACCTTCGATCGCCAGGCGAACGATGTTCTCGGGGTCGAAGTACTCGGGATTGGGCGCAAAGGACGCGGCCCCTGAATGCTCTATGCCCTGGTCCACGGGCAGGATCGAGAGGTAGCCACTGCTCGCCAGCCGGCCATGGTTGAAGAGCCGGTGCAGGTTGACCAGGACACCGGGCTTGCGGTCGGAGCCCGTCCACACCCGATCAATGTGGTCGGGTCCCGGCATTTGCAGGCTCGCCTTCGGAATCCCCTTGCAAGTGTGTGCCAACAGGTCGCCGGCCTCGGCGCCCAGATGCTCTTGAATCTTGTCAATGCTCGACATTTGTTTCCTCCTTTTTCGCCTGCTCAGAATATCCCGGAGCGCAGCGAAGTGCGAGGGCCCGCGGATCAATCGTGCGCTTCGGCGCCGATCGGCAGAGCCTCTGGCCAGGGGACGCCTCGGGAGAAGAGGCCTGCGGTGGTCTGGCCCTCGGCTGCGCCATCGGCGACGGCTACGCGCAAACCGACGGAGGACTCCGACTCGATCTCCCGTGCGCTTGCGGCGAGCCCCCTGGGCGAATTCCCTGCCGAACCGCCTTGCCTCGGCGCTCCGTTCGGGACGAGATCGGAGTCAGACTCTTCGATCGGGCCTGTCGTTCCGACGTATGAGCGGACCCCTGGCGGGGTGAGGATTTCCTCGGCCATCGGCCACGGCCGAGGAATGACACGAGTTGAAGATCTCTCCCCGAACGCGCCCACGCGCATTGGGCGCGTCCGGAGCTCTTGTCGGGCGCAGCGTTCGAGTCGGAGCCGAGGATCCACCGGGTCGAGAGAG
>JAAENP010000347.1 GCA_024224155.1 bacterium | reverse complement strand
TTTCAGACCGATCATGACTTTCACGCCATCGGCATGCCCCAGATCGGTCCCGGCAAGGGCGATGGATTCGACGGACGCGAAGACTTCGGCCGCGAGCGCGTGACCGGCAGAGCCGGTCAGCGGTACATGTTCCGGACGCCGACTCTGCGCAACGTCGGTATCACCGGTCCGTGGGGGCACGACGGCGCCTTTGACACGCTCAAGGGTGTGGTGCTTCACCAGTTCGATCCACAGGGTTCGCTCGAGACATACGACGCGAGCCAGGCGGTGTTGCCGTCGCGCCCGGATCTCGACGCGATCGACTTCGTGGTGCAGTCCGATGCCTCGCGGCGGTCCGAGATCGGCGCTGCTTGCGAGATCGAGAGGACGGAGGTCACCGACGCCGAGATAGATGATCTCTTGGATTTTCTGTATGCGTTGACGGATCCGGCCAGTCTCGATCTTCGTGCCGACCTACCGAGAGTGGTGCCGAGCGGCCTGCCGCTGGCGGACTAGGCAGCGAGGCGGTCGAGGTGGAGCTCGACCGCCACCCCGGAATCGAGTGGGAGGGGAGACGCACCGACGTGGGATACCCTTCTCTTCCAATGAAAATCCCCTGGCCGTCGGCCTTCCGGATCGGTCGCGTCGCTCTGGCCGTGACGGCGACGGTCGCCGGTCTGGGCTACCTGGCCGATCGGCCGGGCCTCGAGACCGAGTATTTCGCCAACTCGCCCTCCTGGGACGGCGAGCCGGTATTCACCACGGTCGAATCGCCGGAGCTCGTAGAACGTGGAGACCTGGAGCAGGTTCTTTTTAGCACGGAGAGTTTCAGTATCCGCTGGAACGGCTGGATTCGAGTCTCAGAAGCGGAGAGCCGGCCGCTCTCGGTCTTCTCCGATGAGGGTGTCTACGTAGCGCTCGACGGCGAGATGGCCGTCGATCGCAAGGGCTCGAGCCGCTCGACCCGGGCGCTGGTGCATCCGAACCCGGGTCCCGGAATCCATCATGTCGAGCTCGGTCTCTCGCAAACCGGAGGAGAGAGCCGGTTCGCGCTGCGGTTTGGGGAATCCCCTTCGTCGTCGGTCGAGATCCCGGCCGATCTTCTGTTTGCCGGGCGTCCGGTGGGCTTCTACCGACTTCTCCGGGGGGTGGCGTCTGATTTTTCCCCATTCCAGCGCAGGCTCCTGGGATCGCTGCTCCTGCTCGCAGGCCTTCTCTTGATGCGCGGGCACAGCAACCGGCTTGTTGCCGCTTTCGAGCGCGTTCGGGATTCGGTGCGGTGGCCAGGAAACTCGGCCCGCAACCGGCGGCTTCTCGGGATGGTCGCGCTGGCCGCAGTCTTCGTCGTAACACTCGTGTCGGCGTTTCCGTTCACCGGGAGCACCGCAGGCGGCGACGACGTCCGCTATCTGCGAGAGGCGGCCTTCGATGAGGGCAGCACGGGCTACGGCCGACCCGTGCATGTCTACCTGCTCAAGCTCTTCATCGCGCTTGCGGGCGGAGACGTCTTTCTGGGTGCGCGCCTCTTCTGGGCCTTCGTGTTCGCCGTGACGGTTGCCGCGGTCGTGGCAGGTATCGCTGCGCTCGGTCCGGGTCTTCAGGTTCGCACCCAGGTTGTCGGACTTGTCGTGCTGGTCGGCCAGACAAACATCATGGGTCGAATAGGTTCGACCTTTCCTGACTTCACGGCGATGATGTTCGTGACGGTCACGGTCGCCGCCTATCTTTGGATGATCGCCGGCGAGAGGTCGCCCCCGAGCCGGACGTCGGCAGCGCTGGCAATGGGGCTTCTGAGCGTGTTGGCCTTTCTCTCCAAGGAAACGGGCATCATCGTGGCTTGTTTGCCGGCCTTGTTTCTCTGGCACCGGGGACGTATCGATCTGCGGACGTTCGGGAGAAGAGTGGCGCTCTGGACAGCGGGCGCGCTGAGCGGCCTTCTTTTGGTGCTGGCGGCCGACGCTTGGATTGGCGGTGACGTGTGGCGCAGCTTCCGCCCCGATCACGTGGCCGCGGTGATCGAAACCAACTTCGAGGACGACGTCAGGCCGTTACGGCGGACCGCCTTCGGCTGGCTGAACACGATTCTCCAGACCGGGACTGGTGAGGGCATTGTCGACTATTCGCCGCGCCACCTCTGGCTCTTGACGTTCGTCGCGGCATTCGTGGCGACGGGCATGGGCAAGCGCATCGAGCTGAGGTTGCTCCATCTGCTTCCGATCGGCTTCATGCTGATGATGCTGCTCTTGCAGATCGGAGCGTTCTATCCTCTTTATTGGCGCTACTTGCTGCCGGTCATGCCGGTGTGCTGCTTGCTCGTGGCCTCGCTATTTCGAGACCTCGGTATCGAAGAGCCACCCTGGAGGGATCTTTCCTCCTTGAAGAGCTGCTTGGCGCTCTACGTGACCGGTGTCGTTTGCCTCTTGACGTTCATTCCCTATCGCCTGGGCTACCTCGACGCGACCGAGATCGTGCCGCAGGTGGTTCTTCAGAGATTTGGCTGGACCGCGCCCGACTTTGTGGCCAGCATAGGGCTGCCCTTGGCGTTGCTGGGTTTGCTGGCAGCGAGTGCGGTCTGGAACCGGGATCGCACCCTGCGTTTTGTCCTCCTCGTCGCCGCTCTCCTGCT
This sequence comes from bacterium, assembly GCA_024224155.1. Lineage (NCBI taxonomy): Bacteria > bacterium. The sequence continues at coordinate 3,039 of JAAENP010000347.1, read as the reverse complement.
CTTGTTTGGAGTTGGCTTCGAAAACAACCGGCTCGCCCTCAGCAAGCACCTGACAGCGCAACGTGGCGACCTGATTCTCTATCCGTGGCGGGCCTTCCGCGATGTGATCGAGGCGGAGAGACCGTCCTCGATTCAGGTTTCACCGGAGCTCTTTCGGAAGCGACGGATGGGGGGCCAGCTGGTGGTGCGAGAGAGTATCGCCAGACTGTCCTTTCGCCGAGCCGACCTCCAGGTGTGGCAGTCGCGCCTTCTGAGCCCGGAAGTGGACGTCGCCATCGCCGGCCGGTACAGCTTTGATTCATGGCGCGAGCAGGTGCCGGGGGTCGAGGAGACCGCCGTGATCGAGCCCACGGGGCAGCTGATCCTGGTCCGGCCGCGCCTTGCGGCGAGGCAACAGACCGCGGGCGACGACCGGCCTAAGTAGTGTCCGGCAGCGATTCGGAGGTCGCCTTCTGCTGCACCAGTGCGACCGCGGCGAGGAGGTTCAGGAGCGGATAGAACAGGAGCAGGATCTGGACCTGGGCCGCCCCGATCTCCTCTGTGAGTGCCCGCTCCATGAGGTGCTGGACGAGCGGGAAGTAGGTGAAGCTCAGGACGAGGTAGACGGCGGCGAAGGCCTCGACGCGCCGGGGTAGGGCAGCGAGGGCGAAGAGCGCCAGAAACAGCAGCTCACCGTGGTCCCACATCTTGGGGAGAAACAGCAAGAGATAGGGGATCGTCAGAGCGAGAGCCCGCCGCCCGCCGCTCGGCCGCTCGCGCAGCTTCCACACGGCCAAGACGAAGCCGGCCAGCGACAACCAGACCAGGGCCTTCAAAGCTAGGCTGTCGACGGTTCGGTTCGAGGTCACCCAGTCGACCGGCGAACGAGCCAGGCGCCCGAGCGCCGCGGGAACCGAGATCTGGTTGTAGAAGACCGTGATCCCGCCGCCCGCCTCTTCGGCGAGACCGCCGATAAACGCGGTCGGTCCTTCGAAGCCGGTCCACGGTAGCGGCAGGGCCAGAAGTAGGACGAAGACCGCGATGGCGCCCAGGGCCAGGCGCCGCTTGCCACCATTGTCGATGAACCACAGCGGGACCAGAAAGAGGCCGGCGTAGAGCTTGAGGTGGAACGCCAGCGCCCAGAAGAGAACCGCCGTGCGCTGATGGCCACGAACCGTCTGCCGGAGCGCGAGCGCGATCAGAAGAACCAGCAGTGCCGTCCAGTTCTGATAGAGGAATTGGATGCGAATTGGGTCCCCGGTGACGAAAGCGAGAAAAAGCAGCGCCAGCAGCCATCGCGGCCGCAGTGGCTCGAGCGCGCAGTAGAGAATCCCGCCGAGAGCCAGCAGGATGATGAGCTGATTGAGCATCTGCGCGGCCGCGAAGTCGAGCCGCGCCAACAGCGAGGCGGGAATCAAAAACAGCGGCGAGTAGTAGAAGCTTCCGACCCGGCGTCCGGAGTCCGGATGAAGCTCGGCGTGCCGCTGGTTGAGCCGTTCGAGGTCGAAGGCCGCGGCCGCGCCTTCTTCGTTGGCCAGGAGGCCGGCCGTGTAATAGGTGCAAAAGTCGTAGGGCAGCGCCACCTGGGCGGTCAGCACCACGATCGCCAGAGCCGCGACGACCGCCAGAGTGCGCAGGATGCGGACCTTGGCGCTCGCTGGGCTCGGGGTCACTTCGAGCTACTCGATCAGACCTTCGATGGGTGAAGACGCCGTGGCGTAGAGCTTCTTGGGAATCCGGCCGGCGTGCGCGGCGAGCCAGCCGGCCTCGACGGCGAGCTTCATTGCCAGGGCCATCCGGACGGGGTCGGCGGCCGAGGCCACGCCGGTGTTCATCAGTACGCCATCGACGCCGAGCTCCATCGCCACCGCGGCGTCCGATGCCGTGCCGACCCCGGCGTCGACGATGACCGGAACGCCCTGCTCCCGTGCCTGCTCGACGATGATTTTGAGGTTGGCGGGGTTGCGGATGCCCAGGCCCGAGCCGATCGGCGCGGCCAACGGCATCACGGCGACGCAACCGAGATCGGCGAGCTTGCGGCACATGATCGGGTCGTCGATGGTGTAGGGCAAGACATGAAAGCCCTCGTCGACCAGCACCTTGGCGGCTTCGAGCGTAGCTTCGTTGTCGGGGAAGAGGGTCTTCTCGTCGCCGATGACCTCGAGCTTGACGAAGTTCCAGCCGCCGAGCTCGCGCGCCAGGCGAGCGGTGCGGATGGCGTCGTCGGCGGTGTAACAGCCGGCGGTGTTGGGCAGCAGCAGGTACTTCTCCTGATCGATCTGGTCGATCAGCGAGCCCTTGCCGATCTCTTCGAGAGGAACCCGGCGCAGGGCAACGGTCACCATTTCGGTGCCCGAGGCTTCGAGCGCGGCGTTCATCTCGGCGCCGTCCTTGTATTTGCCGGTGCCGAGTATCAGGCGCGAGCGAAAGGTCCGGTCCGCGATCTCGAGGGGGGCGATCTGGGTGGCGGTGCCAGGTGGTGAAGTGGTCGTCATAGAGCGCGCATTGTATCGCTCCGTGCAAAGACCGAGAGTGTCGCGCCGGTGCGGTCTCTCCGAGAGCGCCGGCATCACCCAATCCCGGTCGACGCACGGAAGGGGGTCGACAGCTACAATCTCCCGACGCTCCGGGGTTCTCGATGTTGCGCTTTGAATTACAGGGCGTAGTATCCTCTGCGGAACTACGGAAACCGGGGGGTTCGGAGATGACTGGATTGGATCAGGAACTGGCTGGGGGTGTCGGCTTCCAGTGGCGAGCGCGTGTCGGCCTCGTCGTTCTTGCCGGCCTGCTGGCCGGCTAGGGAACGGGAGCCGCGCGCGGAGCCGAGGAAGAAGAGACTGCTCAAGGCTCGCCGGCGGTGCCCGAGCCTCAGCTCACTGCCGACGAAGAGCACGAGAAACTGTTCGCCGAAGCCACCTATCCGTCGGCGACAACTTGCGCTACCTGCCACCCGACGCAGTACCGCGAATGGTCGGTGTCGCCGCATGCCTATTCCCAGATGAGTCCGGTCTTCAACGCCTTTCACGGCGCGGTGAGCTACCAGGTTCAGAGCGCGGGGAT
>JAAENP010000346.1 GCA_024224155.1 bacterium | reverse complement strand
CCATGTCGGCGCCGCATCAGGTGGCCGATCTTACGTTCGACCTTGGGGCGGGTGGCTCGGTAGTCGGCTGCCCAGTCGGGATCCTGCTGCCGCTGGCGAGCTTCAGCGAGGTGCCCCTCATGAGGTCCAACTCGGATGCTGCGGCCACGTGCGGCCTGGGTGCACTCCGCTCGCAACGGACAATCGGCGCATGCACCGGCAAAGCTAGCGATCCCCCCGCCGTCCGCCGTGCGGCGGATCGGGGCGGTGAGCCCGGCGGGACAGGTCACGGTGTCTGTGTCGAGGTCGACTTGGAAGTCACTCTTCGGGAACAGACCGTCCCGATTGCTAGGAGGCTGGGTTTTGCAGCCCGAGTCGATGCCCTCCTTCTCGAGATGGTTGAGAAACTCGCCGGTGCCGTAGGCCGCATCGCCGTAGACTTTCGGACGTTCGGATTCTGGCTCATCCGCGTAGCTGCGCTCCGGCTCGGAGCCGGCGCTGGCATCGCCTGCGTCAGAGGACGCGACCTCGCTACCTACAAGGTCGTCGATGAGGTCGGCTGCGACGCTGGCGTCACCCGCGTTACCCGCGCTGACCGCGGTCTGAGTGATGATCTCGCTGTCGGGATCCAAAGCCAGATGGCCCTTGTAGCCATCGAAACCCTGCGACGCGCTCTTGTGACCGTGGCGTGCCTCCGGATCCACAGTCGAGATCACACGATCTTTGGCCACTCGGCGGGCGATGCGATACGTGCCGTCCTCGGTCTCCTCGAGCTCTTGGCCGACCACGGTGGCCAACAGCTCGGCGGCCTCTTTGACCTCGGCGCTCAGCGCGCGACCCTCAAGAACCAGCAGGCAGGCGAAAGCATCGCGAGCCCGCGAGTCGATGAGTTCCTCGCGCGCATCCGTGTCGTCCCAGTCGATTTGAGGCTTGGCGCTCGTGGCGTAGTCATCGCCGCTGGCAAGGACTCCTCGCAACTCGCTTTCCAGCTCCTCCTCGGCCACTCTCAACAGCGAGCGGATCGCCGAACGGATCAGTGTGATGGTG
>JAAENP010000345.1 GCA_024224155.1 bacterium | reverse complement strand
GCGGTGGACAGGACCCTTCCGCCGAGGTTCCACCCTTTTCGCCGCCGGCTGCAGCAGCCCACTCTAGGTCGATATCCTTGACTAGGCGATCAACTTCAACAGCTTGGTTCTTGCTCGCAACACAGTCGTTAGTGGCAAGTATCCTCTGGTGAAACGGGTGGAACCTGACGAGGAGGAACCTGACGAGGAGGGATCCTCGGTGTCTTCAACGGCGGGCTCGACATCCGGCTCGACATCCGGCGCTACCTCGACTCCGGTTGAGGCTTTTGCTTTAAAACAGGCACCCCGCGACCGCTAGGATAAGCACCGAGCCGGAGCCATCGCCGTGTATCGTCCCGATCGACCGCCCCTCGCCTACTGGACTCTCCCCGCCTTCGTCTCGGTATTGCGGGCCCTGCCTTATTTGAAGACTCTGCGCACCGAGCCGTCGGCCGGTTCCTCCGTCCTCCAGATCGGCTACAACCCGCCGGACTGGCTCGCCTACCTGGCCATGATCCGGCAGGTTCCGGACCGCGGCGCGTTCTTCTTCGAGAACCCGTTCACCACCGAGCTACAGAGTGGCCGCCTGGTGTTGCTTTTTCACTGGTTGATTGGCGCAATCTCTGCGCTGACCGGAGCCGACCCGAACTTGGTCCTCGAGCTCAGTCGAGTGCTGTTGCTTTTCGCCTTCTTCGGCGTGTTGTGGTGGTTCACGCGGCCGATTCTGGCGTCACGAACCGAGCGCCTCTGGGCGGCGGCCCTGATCGGGCTGGGCGGCGGCCTGGATGTGTACCTTCGCCCATTTGCGCACGCTCTGCCGGAGGCGCCAGCGGACCTGTTTCGGGCAGCCACCTCTTCGCTCTACGGCTGGAGTACCTTCGGCGCTTTCTACAACCCGCTCTGGATCGCCGCGCTCACCGGTTTGCTCGTCTTACTACGCCCGGTTCTCTCGGCGCGAGAGCTGACCAAGGCACAGATTCTGCTCCTGGGGCTCGGGCTCGCTCTGCTCTGGTTGATCCACCCCTACAGCGCCATCGCCTTCGTCGCGATCACGAGCCTGCACTGGACGGCTCGGGCGCTCTTCTACCGAAGCGCGTTTGGCTTGCGCGATCTCGCCTCGGTCGGCGCCGTTTTCGCGCTCGCCGTCGGCCCGCTCATACTCTGGCAGCGGATGGATCCCGTCTTCCGGATGGCCTCGAACGGCGTCCTCGGCAGTTTGGGCCGCTCCGTTTTCTGGTATCCGCTGACCTACGGTGTGGTGCTCGTTCTGGCAATCTGGGGACTCCGGATCTGGGCGAGCCACGGACACACCTACCGGGTGGCGATCTCGAGCTGGATCGTTGCAGTGGCCGTCCTCCACTCCTCGATGATCTGGAACGGGCACCACTACGTGATGTATCAGCACATCCCTCTCTCGATCCTGGCCGCGACCGCGATCACCACTTTTACGCGGGGCTTCGGCACGACCGGGCTCCGCCGCGGCGCGGGCGTCGTCGCCGTGCTGGCGCTCGTGTTCGGAACTCCGGTCCTCGTTTCAAGCGAGGCGCTGCGCGAGGTCGAGGCTCGCGAGCCCGTCCCCACCGCCGCTCTCGAGATGATCGAGGACCTTGCGCAACGCCCACCCGGTCATGTGCTGGCTTCGGAGCGACTCGGCAACATCCTCCCCGCCCACACCCACCCCCAGGTCTTC
>JAAENP010000344.1 GCA_024224155.1 bacterium | reverse complement strand
CATGGTCTTCGCGTTCATGGCAGATTTCCTAAAATTTTGGTTTTATCTCTAAGAGGCCGTTTCGAAAGGAGTTGAGTGGCCGGTATCGATGTGATTCGAGGGAGGTTGCTGAGACCAACCTGGAGTCGCCATGTGGACGCCGACCACCCGAGAGCAGCATAGCCGCAAGGCCCTGCGTTACCAGACCGATTTGACCGACACGGAGTGGGCTGTGATCGAGCCTCATTTGCCTCCGGCTCGCGGCACGGGACGGCCCCGGTCGTGGCCGATGCGCGAGATCGTCAACGGCATCTTCTACGTAATGCGCGCGGGCTGCCCGTGGCGCCTGCTGCCGAGCGATCTACCGCCCTGGGGCACGATCTATCGCTGGTTCGCCGCCTTGCGCGACAGCGGCCGCTTTGAGCAGATCAACCACGCGCTGGTCATGGCCGATCGCGAGCGGGTGGGACGTGGGGCCAGCCCGACGGGTGCGATCATCGACAGCCAGAGCGTCAAGACGACCGAGGCCGGCGGTCCACGTGGCTACGACGCCGGTAAGAAGATCAAGGGGCGCAAACGCCACGCGTTGGTCGACACCGACGGGCGTGGCCTCGTGCTTGAGCCGCATCCGGCGAGTATTCAGGATCGCGATGGTGGGGGGCCACTGCTACGCGCCTCGCGCGGCTCGTTTCCCTTCATCGAGAAAGTCTTCGCCGACAGCGGCTACGCCGGTGAGAGGGTCGCTGAGGCCACCGTGATCGCCGTCGAGATCGTGCGCAAGAACCCCGATCAGATCGGCTTCGCCGTTCAGCCGCGCCGCTGGGTCGTCGAGCGCTTCTTCGCCTGGATTAATCGCAACCGGCGCCTGGCAAAGGACTTCGAGGCCACCATCGACTCCGCCCGTGCCTTCCTCTACGCCGCCTCCGTCATGCTCCTCGTCCGACGACTGGCACGCCTATCATGACTTTCGAAACGGACTCTAAGTACAAAAACCCTTTTCAAGACCAACAGGGTGTTCGTTTAGAACTGAACGGCGCGCTGGAGCGGAGACTGTTCTTTGGTCTGCGCCGCTAATCCCAAGGCGAAGATCGCGATGACCGCGCCAACGGACGTGCGCGTGAGCTTCTTGAACACGCTTTCTCCGTGTGTTTTTAGATTTTTGGTCGGCTATGAATTCCGCCTATGACGAGAAACTACCAGCAAGGGGGGGGGCAGAATCAAGAATTACAACCAATCGAGCATAAATGCGGCAATAAAAAATTGTTTTGTTAAACACTAAGTGCTCTGACTGCTATTATGAGTGGGCCCGCCAGAAATTCAGTACCACAGCGCGGTGTCGTCTTG